>JAFGPP010000039.1 GCA_016936135.1 Thermoplasmatota archaeon | reverse complement strand
GCTAGTGTTATTTATGCCGATACAATTGTTGATCTAGGATTTCGTGACGAATTAGCAAACTATGGCGAATACAGTGGTGACCCAAGTAAAGAATTTACTTATCAATATGCAAAAACAATTCTTGATCTTATGACAAGAGAAAAAGCACCAAAAGGAAAACCTAAGTTTTTGATAATAGGTGGAGGAATTGCAAACTTTACAGATGTAGCAAAAACTTTTGCGGGAATTACAATGGCTCTAAAGGAATACAAGAAAAAATTACAGGATACAAATGTCAAGATTTACGTTAGACGGGGAGGCCCAAATTATCAAGAAGGTCTTTGTATTATGAAAAAACTTGGAGAAGAGCTAGGTTTAACTATTGAAGTATATGGTCCTGAGACTCATATGACTCGAGTGGTTCCTATGGCACTTAGCAGGGGGAACTAAGAATGGCTCAAAAACCTGATTATTTACTTTTTGATAAAGATACCCGCTCAATTGTATTTGGTTATCAGCAAAACGCGATTCAACGTATGCTTGATTTTGATTATGTCTGCAGAAGGGAAAAACCTAGTGTTGCTTGTATTGTTAATCCCACACGTGAAGGACTTCACAAGTGTTTCGGGGGTACCAAAGAAATAATGATTCCGATGTACAGAACCCTTAAGGAAGCTGCATCTAAACATAAGGATGCCGATGTTATGGTAAATTTTGCCAGTTTCAGATCGGCCTACGAAACAACAAAGGAAGCTCTTGAAACTAAAACAATTCGAACAGTTGCAGTAATAGCCGAGGGAGTTCCAGAAAAACGTGCTAGGCAACTCGCAAAACTAGCAAAAGATAAAAACAAATGGATAATTGGCCCAGCAACTGTCGGAGGAATTGCAGGAGGAGCATTTAAAATCGGAAATACTGCTGGTATGCTTGATAATATAATTGCTTGTAAATTGTACAGACCCGGCAGTGTTGCATACGTTAGCAAATCAGGGGGTTTATCAAACGAATTAAATAACATTATTGCCAGAAATAGTGATGGAATATTCGAAGGAGTTGCAATTGGCGGAGATCGCTATCCTGGATCTGTTTTCATTGACCATATCATGCGCTACGAGAAAAACCCAGAAATCAAAATGATGGTGCTTCTCGGCGAAGTCGGTGGAACGGATGAATATGAAATAGTAGAATCACTTAAAAATGGTAAAATCAAAAAGCCACTAGTTGCATGGTGTATAGGTACTTGTTCAAAAGTATTTCCAGCTGAGGTACAATTCGGTCATGCTGGTGCAAGAGCTGGTGCGGAAAGAGAAACGGCTGATGCAAAAAATAAAGCTTTGAAAGAGGCGGGAGCAATTGTTCCAAACAGTTTCGAGGATTTTGACAAAAAAATCAAAGAAACGTTTGATAAACTGGTTAAATCGGGCAAAATCAAACCAAAGCAAGATGTTAAACCACCAAAAATTCCCATTGATTACAAAGTCGCAATGCGTGATGGAATAATAAGACGTTCAACTGAGTTCATTAGTACCATATCAGACGACCGTGGTGAAGAATTACTATACTGTGGCGTCCCGATCAGCAAAGTTATCAAGGATAACATTGGATTGGGGGGCGTAATCGGACTTCTTTGGTTCAAAAAGCGTCTTCCAAAATGGGCAACAGATTTTATCGAAATGGTTGTACTGGTCACAGCCGATCATGGACCAGCTGTATCTGGTGCGCATAATGCAATAGTCGCATCTCGTGCCGGAAAGGATCTTGTAAGTAGTCTTGCAAGTGGAATCTTAACTATTGGACCGAGATTTGGAGGGGCTGTACAAGGAGCCGCAGACCACTTCACAACTTATCTTTATTCTGATCAAGATCCAGCATTCATGGTAAAAGATATGAAGAAAAAAAATGTAAACATCCAAGGAATCGGACATCGTATTAAATCAGTTACAAACCCAGATGTGAGGGTAGAGATTTTGAAGAAATATGCATTGAAAAATTTCCCAAACACTGAAACTCTAAAATTCGCATTAGAAGTTGAAAAACTCACAACTTCAAAACGTGGTAATCTAATCCTAAATGTTGACGGTTGTATTGGGGTTCTTACCTGTGACATGCTTCGTAGTATTGGTTATACAAGAAATCAAGTTAGAGAATTTGTGAATCTGGAAATTCTCAATGCGTTCTTCGTTCTTGGTAGAAGTATAGGACTAATTGGTCATATAATTGACCAAAAGAGACTTAAGGAAAGGCTTTACAGGCATCCTTGGGATGATATCGCATATATGATGCCAGACAAGCCCGAGATGGTGAAATAATAATGAGTGAAAAAGAAAAGATAATATATACAAGAGTCGACGAAGCACCCGCTCTTGCAACTTATTCTTTTCTTCCCATTGTTAAGACATTTACACAAGCTGCTGGAGTAAAAGTTGAAACAAGAGATATAAGTCTTGCAGGAAGAATCATTGCAAAATTTCCTGACTATCTTACAGATGAACAAAAAAAACCTGATAATTTAGCAGAATTAGGGGAACTTGTAAAAAAACCAGAAGCAAATATAATAAAACTTCCCTGTATCAGCGCATCGATTCCTCAGCTTAAAGCTGCGGTTAAGGAATTACATGAGAAAGGATACAGTATCCCAGATTATCCAGAAGAACCAAAAAACGAAAAAGAAAAAGAAATAAAGGCCAGATTTGACAAGATTAAGGGAAGTGCCGTAAATCCAGTTCTAAGAATGGGAAATTCAGACAGAAGGGTACCCGCTCCTGTAAAAAATTATGCAAAAAAGAATCCTCATCCAATGGGTAAATGGAATGCAGATTCAAAATCCCATGTTTCTCATATGAAACAGGGTGACCTTCGTTCTACAGAAAAATCAACCACAATAACCAAACAAACAGCAGGTAAGACCAAAATCGAGTTTTTTGATAAGAATGGAAAAACAACTGTTCTTAAAAAAGATCTTGCATTAATTGATGGTGAAATCATTGACGCAGCTGTAATGAGGAAACGAGTCTTAAGATCCTTTCTTGAGGAACAGATCAAGGATGCAAAAGAAAAAGATATCCTGTTCTCGGTCCATTTGAAAGCAACGATGATGAAGGTCTCAGATCCAATCATTTTTGGACATGTAGTTTCTGTGTTTTTTAAAGAGGTGTTTGAAAAACATTCACAAACCTTTAAGAAACTTAGTATAAGCCCAAACAACGGTCTAGGTGAGCTTTATAACAAGATAAAGGGCTTGCCTGACGTAGTACAAAATGAAATCAAAGATACCATTAATTCTTGCTATGCTAAAAGACCCCGACTTGCAATGGTTAATTCTGATAAAGGTATCACCAATTTGCATGTCCCAAGTGATATCATTGTTGATGCATCGATGCCTGCAGCCATTCGAAATTCCGGTCAAATGTGGGGACCAGATGGAAAAACGCATGATACAAAATTTGTGATTCCTGATAGTAGTTACGCTGGAGTCTATAAAGAAGTAATTAATTTCTGCAAAAAACATGGCGCCTTTGAACCTTCTAAGATGGGTACGGTACAAAATGTAGGTCTAATGGCTCAAAAAGCAGAAGAATACGGTTCTCACGATAAAACATTTGAAATTACTGGCAATGGAATCGTTCGAGTAGTTTCAGAATCTGGTGAAACATTACTTGAGCAAAATGTTGAAGATGGCGATATATTCAGAATGTGCCAGGTAAAAGATGTACCGGTGCAAAACTGGGTGAAACTTGCTGTGAACAGAGCAAGGACAACAGGGTTTTGTACAGTATTTTGGTTAGATAAGAACCGAGCTCACGATGTAGAGCTGATTAAGAAAGTAAATCGCTACTTAAAAGATCATGATACCAAGGGTCTTGATATACAAATCATGTCACCGGTTGAGGCAACACGGTATTCATGCAAAAAAATCAGTGAAGGAAAAAACACAATTGCAGTAACAGGAAATGTCCTTAGAGATTATCTAACAGATTTGTTTCCAATTCTTGAGGTTGGAACAAGTGCGAAAATGCTCTCCATTGTTCCATTAATGAATGGTGGCGGGTTGTATGAAACAGGAGCCGGAGGTTCAGCACCTAAACATGTTCAGCAGTTTCTAGAAGAAGGTCATTTAAGATGGGATTCCCTTGGAGAATTTTTAGCGCTTGCACCATCTTTAATGCATTTAGGCAAAAGGACAAACAATGAAAAAGCTCTTATTTTAGCTGAAACACTCGATCAAGCAATCGAAAAATATTTGGAGAACAACAAATCACCATCAAGAAAAGTAAACGAACCAGACAACAGAAATAGCCATTTCTATCTGGCACTATACTGGGCAGAGGCACTTGCAAAACAGAGTAAAAACAAATATCTACAAAAACTTTTTACAAAACTTGCAAAAGAGTTGTCAAGCAATGAAAAGATAATCAATAAAGAATTAATTGCCACGCAAGGTAAAGCCGTTGATATTGGCGGATATTACAAACCAGATGATGAAATGGCAACAAAAGCAATGCGCCCAAGTGAAGAGTTCAATTCAGCATTAGAAAAAATCGTTGCTGATTTGTAAATACAAAAAATATTAAAAATATCTACTATTGGTGAAAGAATCAGCTACAAAAATTTTATTTTTTAACTAAAAGTTTAATATGTTTTGTTATCTATCATTTGTTTAAAATTCTGGGCTTAATATTATGGACTACAACAGATCATTAGAAGAACTTGAAAAATCATTAGAACAACTTGCTGAGGATAGTAAAGACATTCCAATACTTGTAGAAGGCGAAAAGGACATTGCTGCGTTAAGACAACTTTGTATAAAAGGGGAAATTATTAGTATAAATTCTGGTGTATCAATATCAAATTTTTGTGATTGGATTTCTCGTAATTACAGAAAGATAATAATACTGACTGATTGGGACAGAAAGGGAGGACAATTATGCCGTATCATCAAGAAAAATCTCACGGGACGTGTCAGTCTGAATTCGACTTATCGAGAAATTTTTGCAAAAAACACAACAATCCGAACAGTTGAAGGATTACCATCCTGGTTAACAACTGTAAGAGAGAAGTTAAACAAGATTAAGTGATTTATTTTTGCACTTTATTAATATGAATTGATCCATCTTTGAATATTATCCATCTCAGTTTATCGCTATCCTGAAGACGGAGAATCTCGACCACTTCTGATGGTACCGTAATACGTCTTCTTGATCCTCTAATTGTAATGGATGTTTCTGTAATGCACTTTACCTTATCCAAATCAATTTTCACAAATAGACCCCCATCACACCATTTTAAAACCTACATAAATATTTTGTTATTTATTCAAAATATATTGGAAAATAAACAATTTTTTCGGTCAAATAAGCAGGTTAGAAAATCAAATTCTATAAAATTAACTGATATCACCCTTAATATAAGCTTTTGTTTCTGGTTGCTTTGGATCGTCAAAAACCTGATTTGCTGGACCTTGTTCAATAACATAACCAAAATAAAGAAAAATAACATAATCCGCAAGTCTTTTCGCCTGCCTTAATGTATGAGTAACCAATACCACCGTGAAATCTTTTTTAAGTTTATCTAATAGTTTTTCAATTTGTTGAGCAGCAATAGGATCCAGAGCTGAGGTTGGCTCATCGCACAAGAGTACCTCTGGTTGAACAGCAATAGCCCTGGCTAAACAAAGTCGTTGCTGCTGTCCTACAGAAAGCTTTGAAGCAGGGTCATGAAGTCTATCCTTAACTTCACCCCATATGCCTGCTTCTCTCAAACAATTTTCAACAGTTTCATCCAGTTTTTTTCCACTAATTCTATGATGAATCTTTAACCCATATGCCACATTTTCATAAATTGACATCGGAAGAGGATATGGCTTCTGAGAAAGTAGGCCCATTTTTTTACGAATATCTGGAACATTAAGCTTTGGACTAAGAATGTTGATGTTATCAACAATTATCTTACCATTTATCTTTACATCATCCCTAATCTCAAGAAGTCTATTAAACGACTTTAGAAGAGTTGTTTTACCACAGCCCGACGGGCCGATTATCGCAGTTAATTTTTTTGCTGGAATTTTAACGTTTATGTTTTTAAGTATATGATTATTATCAATAGTTACATTCAGGTTTTTTGTTTCTATTTGTTGCTCAATTTTTTCATCCATGAACAATTCACCTTATTTTATTACATATTTTGTCGATTTTTTCGTTAAAGCTCTTGAAAGTATACTAATGGTAAGAACAATAACTAAAAGAATAAATGCTGCTGCATAAGCTTTCTGCTGAGCTAGAGGATTTGGTGAAAGATAAAGAAAATATATCATCGTCGGAAGGGCAGATGTAGAATCAAGTAAAGATGTTGGAATATTGCTTGTGAAACCAGCTGTAAATAGTATAGATGCTGCATCACCAATACCTCTACCAAGACCTAGAAGAACACCAGCTATTATACCTGGTAAAGCCTGTTTTCTAACAACTCTTACAGCCGTTTCAAAACGGGTTGAACCAAGAGAATACGCGCTTTCTTTTAGACCATCAGGTACCATTTTTATTGATTCATCAATCGAACGTGTGATAATTGGAATTTCAAGAAATGTCAGAGCAATGATACCCGCAAGTAGCGAAGTACCAAAACCTAGAAACATCATAATCATAACGCAAAATACGCCATATATAATAGAAGGAATACCCCATAGTATGTCCAGTGATAAACGAATAAAAACCGATATCCTGGGATGGAGAAAATCCTTTTGAAGAAACAATGCTATAAAAATTCCAAATATATAAGCTAGACCAGTTGCCGGTAAAGCAAGCAATAAAGAACCAATAATAGCATTCAGTATTCCGCCAGTTCCACTTTGGTAAAGCTCACCAGTTGAAACCTGTGTTATCATATCTAACGATAAAGAAGAACCCCCTCTAAATAATACAATTCCTACAATGATTATTAAACTACTTAGGACAACAAGTAAAGAAAAAATCATAAGGATTTTGAATATTTTTTCCTCAAAATTACGTTTGTCTAATATTTCCATCGCCTCCTAGCCTTTCTGAGTATAAAAACTCCCAAAAGGTTGAAAAATAGAACAACAATGAAAAGTGTGAGCGCAACAAACATAAGAGCGGATTGATAAAGTGGAATAGACATCAACTCACCATATTTAGAGGCAATCAACGAAGCCAAGGTTTCACCAGGATGAAAAATGGAAGATGGGACTCTTGGAATGCCACCCACAACCATGTTAACTGCGATTGTTTCACCAAATGCTCTACCAAAACCTAGCAAAATTGCAGAAATAATACTAGGGGCAGAGGCACGGAAAATAACTTTTTTAACTGTCTCCCATTTTGTAGCACCAATGGATAAAGAAGCTTCTTTTAATTCAATAGGAATTGAGTTAAAAGATTCAACGCAGATCGAAATAATAATTGGGAAAACCATAATGGAAAGGGTAATTGACGCAGTGAAAATACATAGACCAGTACTCTCTACACCAAAAAAAGGGGCGATAAAATCTCTAACAAGAGGTACAAGAAAAATAAAAGCACACAGACCAAAAACAACAGATGGCACCCCGGCTAGAACATCTATGAAAGACCTAATAGGACGCTTAAATTTTTTAGGACTATATTCAGTAATATAAATGGCACTTAGAAGTGATATTGGAATCGCAATTAGCATAGAGATCCCAGTTACTAGTATTGTCCCAATTACTACTGGGAATAAACCAAACTGATCTTTCATCGGGTTCCAAGTTGAAGAAAATAAAAGTTCAATAATTGAATGGGATTCTAAGATTAATAGAGAATTAAAAAATAATATTATAAAAATTAAGAAAAATAGTAGTGAGACAAAGATTGTTAAAACTAACATCAATTTTGTTCCGATTAAATCCCGGATTTTTCTTATATTCATAAGACATGCAACTGAATAATTATCTAAGTTCTGGTTCCGTTTTCTAAATAATTAATTTGATCTTGGATTGTTTCATTTGATAGTTGAATATACCCGCCTTGCGGAACATATTGTTGGCCATCAGTTAAGATCCAATTTACAAAATTTTTAGCGACTTCGTTATCATCAAAATTTGTTTTGGTGACTAGATGCAACGCACGAGCCGGTGGGGAAGGATAGACATCATTTGCTATTGCGTTTATAATATCTGTCGAAGTATCATAAAATTGTTCATTTTCATCTAGTATTCCATTATTATTTAGATCAATTGGTACAATCACTAGATTATCGTATGGTTGTTTTGTTATTGGATCATATACATAGTTGATGTTATTGAAACCGATTCCTTGCCTATCGCCTTGCACCGCTGCCGCAAGATTTGGATCGCCATTAATTGTTGAATCGGCAACATTTGTGAGATCATCCTGAGAGTATTCACCAAGATATTTAGCCCAAGTGTCAGCAGCACCACAGGAATCAGATCTACCATAGACTCTAATTGTAGCAGTTATGGATGAATCATTTACTAATTGTCCCCACGTTGTAATGGTCCTTGAAACAAATACTGCTTCAAACTGTTCACACGTTAAACCATTTGATAAAATATGACTGACAGCAGGATTTTTTGTGTTAATTGTTGCAACAACAGCATCTTTTGCAACTGAGACCCAGAATGCCCCCTGATCAATTTCTTCTTGATAAATATCTCTAGACACCATTCCAATATCTACTATTCCAGCAAGGGCATCAGACATTCCTTTTCCTGCACCACCGCCAGAAACTTCAATTTTAATTTCGGGATGTATTTTCTGATATTCTTTAGCCCAGTAGGTGTCCATTAATGGAAAAAGAGCATATGCTCCTGAAACCTTGATCGTGTTTTGTTGTTGATTTATGCATCCACAAAAACATAAGATAAAACATGTAATCAACGTGGATGCTATGCAAATTTTAATCGTTTTTTTAGATAATTTATTTTGTATCGCTGTTTTTTGTTCTGAAAACATCATTGCACCAAGAATTTATTATAACTTTTATCGTATTTAAATATATTGGTAATTTTCCTATTACTATTGGTTTATATTTGGTAAAAAACTGATTAAAACCAATAAGATGTGACATTCTCTCCGCCATAAATGGCGGAGCTTCTTGTTGCCTACATTAGGTCGCCGATGTAAAAGATTCTAAACTGCTTTGTTGG
>JAFGPP010000038.1 GCA_016936135.1 Thermoplasmatota archaeon | reverse complement strand
TCAGGGATTTCCTCAAAGGTTTCGCCTTTGTACGTAACAGTTCGGCAATAAGTTTCATTTCCCGTTAAACAAGAACAAGATAAACAATAATTTTCTCCAACTTCTGCCTCTGATAAAATGGTTTCAATAGGCTTACCGTCAATAAGTATCATATTAGATTGTTGGATTTGTTTTTCAGAAAGTTTCGTCTCATTAAACAATATTCTGACATTTTTCCCTTTCAACTTTTTATTCAGTTCTGAAATGACCTGTTGAAGTGTCTTACCGGTTTTAGAGCATCTTAGACAAGTACCTTTATCCAAGTCAAGATGTCTCCATTCAATACTTAGAGTTTTCATTTCCTCACTATTTCGGACAACATTGAATGTTACTCTTCATCAACTCTTTGTAGTCAGCAAGAACGTCATGGACCCAACAGTCATCATTACCCGCACTTTCACGGAACACTAAAGCCATGATATAGGCCAATTCTTTCAATGTAGCACCAGCTTCTAGAGCGCCTTTGAAATGCTTACGAACACATGGAGCGGAACGACCTTTTACTGCCATTGCAAAACAAATAAACTGGTAGGTTTTCTCATCAATCATACGTTTCTTTTTATACATCTCATCTATGTTGTCAAGTTCTTCTGCAAACTCTGGAAACCATTCTTCTAAAATTCTCATAATATTTTTTTCCTCCTAATTCAAAAGTTTTTTTATCTCTTCTGCACTTGGGATATGACCAACAATTTTTATCTCGCCGTCAATTGCAACTGCCGGAGTCATCATAACACCACGATTCACGATTTCCTGTAAATCCTCAACTTTCACAACCTCTGCATCTTTACCAATTTCTTCAACTACTTTTCTAACAATTTTCTCGGTTGCCTTGCATTTCGGGCAACCTGTACCCAATATCTCGATTTTCATTTTTCTATCACATCCTTCTATCCTGAAATTAATCCGTAAATAAATCCAACAATTGTAGAAACAAGTATCACCAAAGCAAAATACACAAATGCTTTTTTCACTCCCATAACCTTTGTAATAACAACCATGTTGGGAAGACTCAACGAGGGCCCTGCAAGTAACAGTGCAAGAGCAGGACCACCGCCCATCAACCCAGCACTATACCCAAACAGGTTTCCAACAATAGCAACCTCCAAAAGAGTTGGCATATACAAAATTGCACCAATAATTGATGCAAGAAGACATGAAAAAATATCATTACCACCAATGTACGGTGCAACTGCCACACCAACAGCATTGGCAGGATCTGCATCAGGAATAAAATATGCAGCGACACCACCTATTATTCCTACGATAAAAACACCAACAAGTAGAATTGGAAAGATTTTCTTTGTTAGATCCCATGTAGCTAAACCCCAACTCTTAAGCTCTTGCTTTTCATAAAATATTTTTAGCAATAAAACAAGAAAAATAACGAATAAACTAACCATAGATATCTTTGGAATTAAAGGAACATAATCAGTACTCGCAGCACCAATAACTAGAATTAGTACAAGCAATATAAAAAACAAAAGTGAAACCCAAACAGGACGACTGCCTTTCTCCTCGCCTATTTTACCGCTAAACATGTCGGTATTGTTTTTATTATTTTCAGATTCCTCCTTTCTAAAAATAAAAGCCATTAACAAACCAATAACCACGGCCATAAGAACTGCTGAAATCGCTCTTGCTAGACCAATGTTATATCCAAGTACTTGCGCCGTAAGAACAATTGCAAGGATGTTTATTGCAGGGCCTGAGAAAAGAAAAGCAGATGCGGGACCAATACCTGCACCACGTTTATAAATACCGGTAAACAACGGAAGAACTGTACAGCTACAAACAGCAAGAATGGCACCAGAAACAGATGCAACAGAATACGAAATATATTTCTTAGTTTTAGCGCCAAAATACTTTAAAACTGATGTTTTAGAGACAAAAACAGCTATAGCACCTGCAATAAAAAAAGCAGGAACGAGGCATGTGAGAACATGGGCGGAGAGATACTCTTGAAGAGCATTCAAACCTGAGATCAGGATATCAATTGGTGTCATTCATTATCCTCTTGGCAGTGTCAATTATCTTGAAGATATTTTTATGGGCTGCCCGTATCAAAATGTTTGTTCCTTCTTTTCTCTCGGCAATTAATCCAGCGTTTTTCAGGATTTTCAAGTGCTGGGATACGTTCGGCTGGGATTTCTTTGTAAATGGTACTATCTCACAAACGCATTTTTCCTTGTTTTTTACGCATTCAAGAATTTTTAGTCTGGTCGGGTCCCCCAATGCCTTAAAGACATCTATTTCATCCATTAACTAGTATAAGTATATTAGAATATTTAAATATTTCTATAATACTTTATTTTGAGGTAAGTAAATTATGCAAGTTTAGGCTGCAAAAATTAGACATTGTTTAAAATTGTATTACAAAAAAGGAAGGCTTACTTTAAATTCATTTTCTTAACTTGTTCGATAATTCTGTAAATCTCGTCGTTTGATGCCTTTATCATGATTCTTGTGCCGTCCTTTCGATCTTCAATAATTCCCGCAGTTTTTAGAATCTTCAAGTGCTGGGATACATTTGGCTGAGATTTTCCTGTATATGGAATAATTTCGCAAATGCATCTTTCCCCGTTTTTCACACATTCAAGAATTTTCAACCTGGTGATATCCCCAAGTGCCTTGAAAACATCGACTTCATTCATCAAATATTTAAGTAGATTTGAATGTTTAAATATTTCTATATC
>JAFGPP010000004.1 GCA_016936135.1 Thermoplasmatota archaeon | reverse complement strand
TAATTTAAAAAATCAAGATATGGAGCCATTTTTCGTTCAATAGTATTTTTTCTCTTTGTTAGTTCTTCCAACAGAGTGATTTTTCTAGGATTTATATATGATCCGTAATCAAATCCCGCAGGTAGAGATATTGAAAGAAATGAAAATATTTTTTTAATTGCATCCTTGGGATTAGTGCATAAGTCCTCGTATCTAACATTTAGATAATCGTAATTTTCTTTTAGTTTGGATATGTTTTCTAAATAATAACCAGTCGATTGCGCTAGTTTTTTAATTGCACTATTTACTCTAAGTGATGTCTTTGATGAGTAAAGGAACTGATAATACTTCAATTTAATCTTGTGTTCAAATATCTCGTTATACCAGGGAGATAAAAGGGCCATGTACCCACTTTTTTCCAAAAGAAGTGTTCTCATAGCCTTAAGTTGAGAGTTTAGGGTATTTACTGGATTGCGATGAATAAAAATAAACTTGGCTTTGGGATATTTATCTTTAATGAATAAAAAATTAGCAAAATCAAACGGATTTTTTAAAAGTAAGGGTTTATCTGATTCTGAAAGAAATGTAATTTTTTTACACAATTCATCAAATATCTTTAAATTTTCTTCATTCATTTTTGATGAGCGGGTCTTCTGCGAAAGTAAAAAACCATACTCTTCGGCAAAATCAGGTGTTATTTTTAACCGGTCAATTCCACGATCATCTTGGGGCATCTTTGAAAAACGTTCTCTGAGTTCGGCTTTAGACTGCTCTTCAATATCATGAATTCTATCGTGAACTAGTCTATCATAATTGATCAGATGATACGCAGTAACAATATGAAACTCTCCCGTTGCATTAAGGATTTTGTAAAGAATGCTTGTTCCAGATCTCTGTACACCCATGATGAAAATTGGTTGAAAGCTAATGTCTTTTATTCTATCTATGTATTTTTTATCAAAATCGGTGTCATCATTTTTTTCCATAAGCTTACCTATTTTGAAATTAAATTTGGGAATAAATTTCAAGTTAATAGTTTTTTAGAATCAATTTTTAAATTGATGAATAATTGGCAAAAAATTCGATAATGTATAAATGGCAGAAATCAAATATGAAAAACAATTCTTAATCGTAAATCAAGGAAAAAAACTGCCATGAGAAAGGTAATAGTAATCGGAATTGACGGTGCGGACCCGAATCTTTTACAAAAATGGATTGGTCAAGGACGTCTTCCCACTTTTAAAAAACTACAGGAAAAGGGTTCATGGGGAAAGATGAAATCAACAATTCCTCCATTCAGTGCACCAGCATGGACCTCAATTGTCACGGGATGCAGTCCAGGAAAACATAGCATCTATGGATTTGAAAGAACTGGAACATTGGAGCCAAAATTAATTAATTCCAGATACCGAAAGGTACCTGCAATCTGGAATTTGATTTCAAGCATTGGTAAAAAGTGTATCATAGTAAATGTTCCTGGAACCTATCCTCCAGAAGAAATCGATGGAGTAATGATAACCGGTCTTCTCACACCTTCAAGAGATGTAACATTTACTTACCCTAAAAATATCAAAGAAAGATTAGTTGAAAGTGATCTTGGCTCATATGAACTTGAACAATTTTGGCTTGAAGATTTTTCTAGAGCAAAATTAAAAAGACAGGATCCTCAAGCACTTGCCAATCACATCAATAGCCAAATGATGAGTAGATTTACTGTAGCCGAAAACCTCATGAGGGAAATTTCTTGGGATTTCTGCATGGTTGTTTTTCGAGGAACCGATACTGCACAGCATTTTTTATTTGATAATGAAATACTGCTGCTAAGTTGTTATAAAAAGGTTGATGAGCTTGTCGGCAAAATTATTGAAAATAACGCCGATTCAATGATATTTATTGTTTCAGATCACGGATTTGAGCAAATTAAAAAAGTTCTTTATCCGGACAATGTGCTATACAACAACAAATTTTTGGTTCCAAATTGGGATCCATACGATAATATTCAATCTCTTACTTATTCGATAATTTATAGATTTTTACAGTGGGTGCTTAAAAAACTTCCAAAAAAAACTCTCAAGGAATCAAAGGCAATAAAACAATTATTATTTTCAAGTGCTTCAAAAGCTACATTAATAGAGTTTACAAAAACAAAAGCATTTTCTACAGCTGACGGAAGAGGAATACAGTTGTGCCTAGCTGAAAAATACAAAAACGGAATTGTTTCAAAAGAAAAATCTGAAGAACTTATCACAGAAATCATAGCACTATTAAGTAGTCTAAAAGATCCCAAAGATAACAATTTACTAATCGAGAAAGTTTACAGATCAGAGGAAATTTTTGGCAAGGACGCAATCGATCCACCAGATCTAGTATTTGATCTTAAACCGGGAGTAACAGCAAGCGAGTGGATTTCCTTTCCCACTACATTACACGAAATGTTAAGATGCAGAAAAAATTCAATTCCGTTTGTTTATCCAAAAGACCCAGCGGGAAGAACGGGTGATCATGCGGCATTTGGCGTTTTTTTTGCTTATGGCAATAACATAAAAGCAAACAAACCGCTAAGAAGTATCAAGGTTGAAGATGTACTTCCGACCGTATTTACTTCTTTAGGATTATCTCCACCTTACCACATTGACGGCAATGTCATAAAAGACATCTTTATTGAAAAACCATCAGTTGAGGAGGTTAACTGGTTGCAGTTTACTAAAAAACCGCCGTTACAATCAGGCGAAATCAAAAAAATCATAGAATTAAGAAAACATCTTAAACTTGCAGATTCAGAAAATGAAAATATATAGTTCAAGTTTTCATCTGTGGCAAAACTTCATTTAAAAAATATTCTTGAAGATTTTGTAGAGAAAATTTTTGTGCATTTTTGTAAGCCTCTTTTTTTAATTGTTTCATTTTATCTGGATTATCGACCAGATTTGATATGTGCTGCCCAAGATTTTTTTCGCTTGAATATGTTAAAGTTGAAGTCTTAAGCTCTGGAAGCATAACAAAATCTTTCGGTACAATTATAGGTTTGGCGTATTGAATCGCATTATAAATTACACCGCTTCCAACTGTTTTGCCATATATTTCTTCTATGTCACCGTCTGCTCGGCTCTTAATTCTTATTGGCGCAAGAATTATGTCGCAATCAATAATCAAGTTATTGAAAATATCATCCGGTACAAATGACTTGAAAATCTCCACGTCATAACCCTTGTTTTTCATTTCAAGGAATTTTTCATAAACTTGCTTGCCAAATCTCCCAACCGGAAGACCTGGGATGGCAAGGCCAATACGTCCTTCATACTTGGAAAATAGTTTTTCAAAGGCAGGAAAAACTAAAGAATAATCTTTTCTATGCTTCTGAACAAGACCAGGTAGTACGACTTTAATTTTTTCTTCATTTTTTGATCCAAAATCATTATAGGTATCTTCAAAAATAGAAGTGGGTAAAGTAAATACCTCTTTTTCATAAAGTGTATTTTCTTTTATAAAGTCTCTGAGTGGATGATATATTACATTGATAGCATCAAATTTTGGAAAAATAAATTGCTTTATCAACAAAGTTGAGGCATTTGTATCAGCAGTTCTTATCGGATGCAAAAAATTACACACAAGTTTTGGTCTAAGCCATGCATTAACATGATGAACCACAAGTATTTTCTTGGACTTGGGGTTAAATCTAAGATAACACAATAAGTCCAGAAGGGTCTCATGAATTGTATTTACAAACAAAACATCAATTTTTTCGTCGCAATACTTTTCAACCCTTTTTAAAAAGGATCTGATACTTTCCTTTTCTTCTTTTATTACGAAAGTATATTGATCTAACTCCTTTAGATAAGTTTTAAGTCGATGATACAAATCCTTTGTTGTAAAGACAGTAACTTTTGTTTTTGGAGTATTACAAATTTTGCAAAATGTATAAAGTACCGGGATGTGTCGGCGAATTTCAAGAATTCCTATTTCGGCAGGATTTTTAGAAAACGAAATATGTTCAGACATTAATTTTTACACCCAAATCTTTCAGTCTTTTGGATAGATAAGTTATATTATAATGCTTCTGAAAAACTAATTGCTTTTATCAATTGACGGATTTGTCAGTTTCATAATTTTTTTGGCAGCAATAATATCTCCTTGGGGTTTTGGAAGAAGGTTTGCCAACTTTTTTGCATTAGACAAATATATTTCATAATTGTCAAACATGTTTTCAATTGTTTTTAAAAATCTATTTTCATTAAAAAATTTTTTTGAAAGCATTTCCCCTGTACCGTGACCAACTAATTTTTCCAGGTTCAAATGTTGTTCAAACTGCATTGGAAAGCCAATCACAGGTTTACCTGCATATGCAGCAGCATATACCGTTCCTTGACCTCCGTGGATTATTGAAATATCAACTTTTTTATGAAGGGCATGGAGGGAAGGTACAAATTTCAGAAGTAGTATATTATCATTTAAAGTTGGCAATTCGTATTCGGAAAGTATATTTGCATAAACTGCTACTACCCGATAATTTGTTTTATTTAATGCTTTCAACAAATTAAGAAAAAGTTTCTTGTCTCCGCTACTGCCCATCGTCAATAGAATTGATCGATTGTTATTACTCAAATGAAAATTTATTTTATCCTCAATTTTTTGAGCATCTTCTTTACTGAAGCGATCTGTAAATAGCTCTTCTAAAGAAATTATTCCTATGTAGTTTTCTTCTGGAAACATCTGCTGTTTAGGAAAGATGTTTATAAATTCCAAAAAATTTGTAGCAAGTGTCAAATCTCCCCAAACAACGTCTATGGTAGTTTTAAAAGTCTTAAGGTTATATTTTTTTGCAAGTGTGTTAAACGGTTTGAGTAATTTTTTACTCCGGGTAATGTAAAAGTTGAGTAATGGTACTTTTATAAATTGAGGTATCAATTTAGTAAGATAATTTTCAAAATTATCCGGGATTTTTTTGTGAAAGGTACCAGGTGCTGGCGATATACAGACTAGTGGAATTTTTGCAGCTCTAGCAGATATTGAACTGGGTATGTTAACAAACGAAACAACAAGATTTACCCCAGTTTTTTTAAAGGCTGCGATTTCCTCGCTAACCGCCTCTTGCAAAAAAGTCAAATCATAAGCAATTCCTTTTTCTTCGCCCCTGTTTATTCTAACAATTTTATTTACTAATTCGGGTGTATATATTGGCTTTACTCTTACAATTTCAAATCCTTGGTCTTTTGCAAGGTACTCAAATTTTCCCCCGTGACTAAAAAATACCGCTATGCCCCCCAATTCAACATAACGTTTTGCAATTAAAACCGCCCTTCCAGTCTCTGCAAGATTATAAAAAAGTGGGAAAAAACCTACACGTGATTTATTTTCCAATTTATTAGACATCATGTTGTAACTCGGTTTGAATTTTTATTTTAATATTTTGAATACATTACATATCTTTTACCCTTTTTTAAAAACAAAAGCAATTTGACAAAAAAATATCTCATTTTCTGAAAAAATATTTATGGAAGCTATACATAGTCGCATTTACAATCGTTGCTAGGTTTCATTTGATATTATGCAAGATATGTATAATCGTTTCAAAAAACACACTATTCTTGATAGGTTAATTTTTAAGTTATCCAAAGAAAATGCGATTTTTGAATCAGTTGTATTTAAAATGTGGTTGCTTAAACAAAAAAAAAGATATGTCTCAAATCTTAATCCGATTGTAATAGGCGGATGTCCTAGGAGTGGCACGACGCTAGCTAGGGCACTAATTGGAATCCACCCAGAAATTGCTTCGCCAAAAAACGAATACAATATTTTGATGTGGACAAGACAAAAAAATGTACTTCAAAATGTATTTAATTTTACAAATGAAGAGATCAACGAATTATCGAGTTCATACAATGACCACATTATGTTTTCAGAGCAAGTACTACGTCTTTTTATGCAAAGGCAAGGTAAATCCCATATTGCATTAAAACATCCTTTTCAAATTCTAATTATTGACGAAATCTTCAAGTATTTTCCCGAAACGAAATTCGTTCATGTTATTAGGGATGGAAGAGACGCATCGTGTTCATTAAGAACTCATCCGAAAAGAAAAATAGTTAAGGGAAATGTTGTGCCAAGTTACATAAAAAACCCATTCGACTGGTGTATCAGACGTTGGGTTGCATGTATAAACAATGGTAAAAAATGGCGAAATCCAGATAATTACATTGAAATAAAGTACGAAGACTTGTTAAACAGCACAATTCCTACTATGATAAAAGTATTTTCTTTTTTAGATTTAGAAATGATTCCCAAAGACAAACTTTTAGGTTTTTATAAAACTGAAAATGGGGAGAAACATCTTCAGAATATAGAAGTGGGATTGCCAATTTACAAAAAAACAATTGGTAGATGGCATAATGATATGAGTTTAAAGGAAAAGGATTTATTTAAAAGAAAAGCTGGAGAACTTTTAATCGAATTGGGATATGAAAAAGATCTAGGGTGGTAATTTTAAATTTTTCCTTCAATTATTTTAATTATCAGTTCCACTGCATTGTAATCTCCCTTTGGTTCAGGTAAGGATATGGACAGTTTTTGAGCATTTGACAAAAATTTATCGTATTTTTCAAACATTTTGTTAAGGGTATCTAGAAACAACTTTTCATCAAAAAATTTCCTCGATGCAATTGAAGCCATGCCATGTTTTACTAGCATTTCTAAATTAAGATGTTGTTCAAACTGCATCGGAAAGCCAATCACTGGTTTACCTGCATATGCAGCCGTATATACAGTTCCCTGCCCTCCATGCAATATTGCTAAATCAACTTTCTTGTTTAGATCTTTTATTGAAGGGACAAACTTAGTTAATAAGATGTTATCCTTGATCTTAGGCAAGTTATTATCAGAAAAAATCGAGGCGTAAACTGCGATAACTCCGTAGTTTGTCTTTGAAAGAGCCTTAAGTATATCTTCAAAAAGCTCTTTTGTTCCTGAACTTCCAAGTGACAAAAGAATGGTTTTATCCATTTTTTTAAAATGTTTTTCTAGAATTACGCTGGTTGAATCATTTTTATCTTTTTTTTGGAAAAGTTCATCAAGAAAAATTGGTCCTATAAAGTATTCATTTGGGCGAATTTCAGATTTTGGTAGTTGAATTAATTCAAGGAAATCTGAATAGAATGTATAATCTCCTCTTGTAATGTCGCTTGAATAGCTAAATTCTTTTAAACCGTATTTTTTACCTAGTTTTTTGAATGGTCTAACCCACATTTTGCTACGAGGGAAAAACCAATTTAGAAAAGTAATTTTGATTTTTTTCGGAAGATATTTTGTAAAAAAAAACTCGGCGTCATCTGGATAAATTGTGAACTTGCCAGCAACTTTCGGAGTGATAAATACCAAAGGTATCTTTGCGGCCCTTGCAGAAATACTGCAGGGAAAGTTGTTGGTTGTGACAACAAGTTCAACTCCAGCCTGCTTGTATGCAGAAATTTCCTGCTCAACATGTGTTTTTAGAATTGGCAATGGAAATGGTGAACCAGTTTTTTCAAGTCTTGAATATTTCCACAAATCATCTATAAATTCTTCTGAATAAATTGGTTCGACTCTAATAATTTCAAAATTATGTTCTTTTACCAAACTTTCATATTGCCCGCCATGGCTAAAAAATACAGCTTTTCCACCCTGCTCCACATATCTTTTAGCTACTAGCAGTGCTCTACCGGTTTCAGCAAGATTATAAAAAAGTGGGAAAAAACCAACGAGCGGTCTATTGCTTGAAAATTTTGTTTTGGACATGCAGAGATACCATTAATGTCTTTGTGACATAAAATAAGAAATTGGTTTATAGTATTTTATAAATGAATTAACTTTATCAGATCAATAAAAATCAGTTGTATTACCGATAGGTTTTCTTCTTAGTTTGCGCTTTTGTTTTTCCTGTTGTTTTCTGATTTTTCTAAGTGTTTTATCTTTTATTTTTGTTTCGAAATCTTCTTCAACTATTGGTTCTTCCTTGATTTCTGGTATCTCTTCCGGTTTTTCTTCTTTTATTTCTTCCT
>JAFGPP010000037.1 GCA_016936135.1 Thermoplasmatota archaeon | reverse complement strand
TTGTGCGAATTGCAAATGTGCTTGGCTGTGCGGGTAGTATCAAATTACACTAATTTCATTCTTTAAAGTTATTTTATTTGTTCCTTTTATCATTATTTTATGGTTATCTCTAAACTTTTTCCATTCAGTTGCCTTAATGAAATGATTATGAAAATTTGTTTTTCCTTTTCTTGGAAAAGAAGCAATAGCATAAACCACTTTATCTTGTGGAATTATACCCTTATCTCTAAATAAATTTACATTTACTATAAATTTCTCCTTTATATCTTGATGATAATCAGAAGCATTTTTTGGTTTACAGTCTTTTATCTCAATAAAAACAACCCATGATTCAGGTGTATTAGATGTTAAATACATTACCCCTTCACATTGTTTCAGTTCAACACCTCCATCCATAAAGCATTGGGGCTTAAAAATAGTTGTTGTAGTATCTAATATTGTTGGATTATTAACAACTAATGGGTCTATATCTATTGGAAAGGTATCCAATACTTCTACAGCCCTTTCTGAATCGGTTCTCTCAGTATAATCAACAACATAGAAAAAAGGTTTATCAGTAATGACATGTTCCAATTTGTCCTCTCCAAACTCATTTACTATCCTATTCCTCATCCTTATAGTAATTTAAAATTTGAAAATACTCATCAGTTAATTCCGTCATTTTAGTATCAAAGTAATTCTCTGATATAATATTGTCTTTATCCTGAATACTTCTCAATAAACCATTTTCTATTTCCCAAACTGAAACAAATTTTGGATTAATCCATGATGATTTGCTTTGAAAATCATTTTGTTCATCATCTGGAATATTATCTTTTACCAAACCTCCTAACATGCAATTATTTAATGCATATAAAATATACGGACTATGTGTTGTCAATATCAATTGATGGTCTCTGTTTGTATCATTTACTTTGTTCAATATATGATAAATCAACTCCTTTTGAGTTTCAGGAAAGAGATTTTGTTCGGGTTCCTCAATTATTACATTCGATAAACCATAATCCGAAGAAATCCCTATTTCATTCCATATTTTCTCTTTGGTCTCCTTAAGTAATTTAACATCTTGAGCACTATTCGATTTATGGGGAAAACTTTCTTCTTTTATAACCCATTCATAATCAGCCTTCATTGCATCAGGCAAATTACCCTTAATGTAGCTTTGCTCTGCTGATGAAGAAATCCTTCTTTGTTCATATAATTTAGTAAACATAAATTCACAAACAACAAGTAATGGGATTATTGATTGTTGACCACTAGAGGACTTTTGTAATGCAATGTTTTTATTGTTAGCTAAAATAAGAACATCTTTTTTAGACTTTGTGTCATACTTATAGTTTACATCTATTGAACTTAGAGGACTTGAATACTTACCATTTATTGTAATTGTTTCTTTGAAACTTAACCAGTCCTTTAAAAAGTTTATGATGTTATCATAGCCTTCACTATACTTTTCAAGATTTGGTAATGCTGCAGCAAAATTTCTTTCCGCTGGTATATACTCAATCTTTAAATTCTTGTAGAGTTTAGCAGTTTTTCCCTTTTTAGAAAAAAAAGTTTTTTTGTTGATACCTTTAAATTTAATTGTTACCCATTGACTTTCATATGAAATTTCTGAATCATCAGTAAAATAACCTTCATCCATTCTGTGGAACTCTAGTAAGCCACTATAAAAGTCATATTCATCTCCAGTTAAAAGATAGTTTTTCTCGCACCAGATACATTGACTGCATATTTTAGCAATAGTACTTTTACCACTACTTTGTGGTCCCATAAAGACATTGACTTTATTCAAGTCAAACTCAGCTTTAGCTATTGGACCTATATTTCTAATTTTAATACTTGTCATATTCATGTTTTTAGGAATACTAACCTACTTTATACTATCCTATTAATAAAAAACAAATGTAATTCTTTAAAATGCAAACACAGAAAAAATCAGCCAAAATTGCACCCTTTTACAAATTTGGTTTTATGCAATAGCTTGTGCGAATTGCATATGTGCTTGATTGTGTGGGTAGAATTTTCATCTCTTTTTACATTGGGAAAATATTGCCAGGCAAAAACCACTTATTTAAAGTTGCTAAAGCAGAATCCGATAATTCTTGCGTAAATAATACAGCTAATCTTTTTTTAGGCCTTGAACATGAAACATAGAAAAGATTTCTATTGCGTTCAAAAGCTTCTTTTTTATCAACAGGTATTCCGTCGTTCACCCAACCGAGAAATTGGCTCCAATTGTATTTATTCCACCCTCTTCCGCAAACTACTAAAACATTCTCAAATTCTGCACCTTTTACTCCATGATTAGTTGAAAATGGAGTTTTATCATCAATGTATTTAGCTAGTTCTATTACCTCTGAATATTTTACTGATTTGAGTTTCTTTATTTTTGAAACAAATTTTTTATCGGATTCATCCTCAATCTCTGTTAAGTCCTTAAGTTGTGAAAATTTCTCTTCTGATTCTTCAATTTTAGCTGACAAACGGGGTTTCTGTGTTTCAACTAAACAATCAATGACGTCACCAATTGTACCTGTATTTCTGCTATCAATTAATCTTTTTAAACTTTCATTCCAAACTTTTTTATCATCATGGTTCCTCAACCTTGGAGTTCTAAGTCCTATTGCCTTTAACATCTCACCATATTTTTTATTGCTAAAATGCTCTGAAACCGGTTCAAGAATATTTACAAAAAAGTCAATGTATTTATCTTGCATTTTAAGATAATCATCAGAATATTGAAAAACATCAGAAATTCCACTATACCCTTGCTCTCTGGCAAGAACGGAATTAGTGAGCATTAAAATTTTAGTTTTTTCAAATGTAAATTCCCAACCATCCTGTAATAGTCTATTTTTTAAAGTTCTAAAATAATTCCCAGCTTCATTCGCAGGCAAATCACCTGTCCAATGTCCACCACCTTTTCCATCTCTTCTTGCACCTATCCAATTATTTGTATGAAAAACTTTAATGTCGCCATCAGAAGAAGGGTCTTTTCCCATTTGCGGA
Source organism: Thermoplasmatota archaeon (assembly GCA_016936135.1). Lineage (GTDB taxonomy): Archaea > Thermoplasmatota > E2 > DHVEG-1 > DHVEG-1 > JAFGPP01. The sequence continues at coordinate 341 of JAFGPP010000037.1, read as the reverse complement.
AGGCTTGGCCGCATTCTATTTAGAAATTCAACTATTTTCTTCTCAGACCTAAAATTTGCATTTTTCTCAATTTCCTCAATTTTATCAGATGACATTTCGCCAATTCCTTCTTCATAAATTTTCTGTCAATGGTCTCCGAATAATCCAATTTGTATATTAATATCAGACTCTATCAAATTTGAAATTATAGTTTTGCCTAAATCAGCATTGGTATCTTGATATTCATCTATAAATATTATCGGATATTGATTTTTAATAATATCTCTAAACTTTGCTTTCGAAAGAAGGACTGTAAAAAGTTGTATTACATTGTCATGATGGATGTAGATTTCTTTCTCTGA
>JAFGPP010000036.1 GCA_016936135.1 Thermoplasmatota archaeon | reverse complement strand
TCAAGTGTAGAAAAATCAAGAAAACCAAAATTTACAGGCTTTTTTATTTTATAAGCATATTTTCCAGTAAGTGCAACATAAGAAATATGCGTTTGAAGAATTTTTACAGAATTTACATCTTCTTTATAGAAAGATGGATCTTTTATGTTGCTTAGTAAATCCAGTTTTGACATAAATCTAGGAAATGAAAGAATAATAAAAGTTTTATCTTTAAATTCTAAAGATTATGATAACAAAAACTGTTTGAACTATTAGCATTGTAATAGCTGAAGGTATGTACATTTTATACATACGTGTGGTATCTGTTTTTAAATATTCACTGCTTAAAACATTACAAAGGTGAATTGGCGATATCAGATAACCAACTAACGAACTGATAAAAATGATACTTGTAAGACCTGCGATTTGAATTCCACTAAATTGAAAGAAAGGACTTACCAATGGATATGAAAGGGATACTGCTCCAAGATTATAACCTGTCAGAACTCCAAGTATAATTGGAATAAATATTATTATTAAAATTGAAGGAAAAGGTAAATCACTGATAATATCTGCAATGATTTTTGTTGCACCTGAAACTTCAAACATTTCTCTAAAAATCATTATTCCAAAAATTGCTAAGGCAAGATTTATTGTAAGAGATTTCTTCATAATTTTAAAATATTCTCTCTTTTTGGATTTCGTCAATAAATACAATAAAAGAATGCTAAAAATTACACCAATCAGAAATGATTGAATTTGTGTCAGATTGAGAGGAATTAAAACCCAATAGAATACAAGTGGTAATAGAGGTGGAAGTAAATAAATCAGGCCAGAATAATCTCTCTTGATTTTTTCCTTATGCTCAGATTTATTTCTCAAAAATTTTTTAAGGTAATAGTATCCGATAAATATTGATGTAAAAAAAGCTGGAAAATTAATCAAAACTAGAAAATAAATGTTAATATTTGAGAAAGATGGTCCGCAAATTAATATCATTGCCGAGGAAATCGGATATATTGCAAACCAAATATGTCTGAACCAAACATTTAAAAAATTTTTTTCAATTTTTGAAATATTGAATTTGTTTCCTTCTTCTTCTATAGTTGGGGCAGAAAATAGTGCCCCTCCTGGAACTGGCATAAGACCGTAGATTGCTGGAACTATTCCTAATGCACCGCCTTTTGAAAAAATGGTTCTCAAACTATCAATTAATTTTTTTATTGCGCCTGTTAACTGCATCATTTTTGCTAACATAAAAATTAAAGTCATCAAAAGAGCTAGTTCAATAGTGGCTGAAAATAAATTGTGATAATCAAAAGAAGTTATAATCGATTCTAATGGTTGACCCTGAAAATTATAAATTATTGCCTCGATAAAAGCTTTAATAATATCTGGTAATCCAATATTCTGAAGAGAAAAAATTCCAACAATTAGTGAACCAATAATTAGAGATATGCCAAAATTAAATTTCCTTCTAATTAGATAAACAATCACTGCAAAAGCAACTAATACTCCTATTAAAGTTAGCATGATTAAATCATTTTTTGCATCAAGACTTACTAGTTAAATCCTTTGCACATTTTTCTGCTTCAAAAATAACTTTATCCCTATCCAGAGTAAAAAATTCATCATCAATCATTAATGGTTTTCCATTAACAATTGTTGCAAATACATCCGACCCGTTAGAAGCATAAACAAGATGAGATACAAAATCGTGACAAGGTGTTAAACGCGGCTTGTTAAAATCTAAAACAATAATATCGGCTTTTTTACCCACTTCAATACTTCCAATTACATTTTCCATATCAAGGGTCTTTGCTCCGTTAATTGTTGCAAAATCAAGTACAGTTTGTGCAGGAAGCACTTTAGGATCCCATCTATGTTGTTTATGCAACAGCGCACAAAATTTCATTGTTTCAAACATATCTAATGTATTATTGCTTGCAGCTCCATCGGTTCCGAGACTAACCGGAATATTGGCTTCCAACATTTCAGGAATTGGTGCAAATCCGCCGGTCGCAATTTTCATATTACTTACCGGACAGTGAGAAACACGCGATCCTGCATTTTTAATGTCTGTAATTTCGCCTTTAGTAATCCATCCGCAATGCGCAAGTATCATTTTTCTTGTAAGTAAGCCGTATTTTTTGAGCTGTTCGACAGGTCGGCAACCGTATTTTTTTTCAACTTCGTAAACTTCGTCGCGTGTCTCGGAGCAATGGGTGTGAATTAGCACATTATGTTTTTTGGCAATCGTAGAGATTTTCTCTAGATTTTCTGGACCTACTGTATATACACCATGTGGAGTGATTACTGGTTCTACTAAATCACTCCCTTTCCACCTTTTAACAAATTTTTCACATTCAGAAAACAAAACTTCGCTTTTGTACTCCGGAGTTCCATAATCAATGAATGCAAAACCTAAAAATGCTCTTACACCTGCTTTTTGGCAGGCTTTTCCAATTGTATCCTCAAAAAAATACATATCAAGAAATGTAGTAGTACCTGATGCAATCATTTCAAGCAACCCAAGTTTTGTACCGATTTCCACAGAGGACGAATCAAGCTTTGCTTCAACTGGCCAGATTCTATCTTCAAGCCATTCTGAAAGCACCATGTCATCCCCATAACCTCTAAGCAGAGTCATGGGAATATGTGTGTGCGTGTTGATAAGTCCCGGTAGCACCAATTTTTTGCTTCCGTTGATTTTATAATCCGCCTCAACCGATATAGGTTTTGAAGATAATTCGGTAATTTTTCCGTCTTCAATGTAAATACTTCCAAAAATCTGCTTTCTTTTATCATTCTGTGTGAGAATATGGGCATGATGTATCAGGATACTCATAAAAATCAATGCAGAGTTTCTAGCTCAATTTGGTCAGCTTTTGTCCAGATATTTTCAAATTCTTCATTTAGTTTTTCCACAATTTCCTTTTCAATGGTCCATATACCTGCTGCACCCTCTTTTACCGGACCCGAAAGAATTAATACTCTGTCATCACCAATAATAAAATTACCTTTAATTGCCCCGTACTGCTTAAAATCCAGTCCATTCAACATTTCTTGATTTTTTACTTTGTTTACCAAAATCTTTGAATTTTTTGGAATATCAATGTTTTCCAACGTTTCGGCCATTATTCTTGGGTTCGCAATCTCAGAAATACTCCATGATTTAGCATGTCTTGATGCAGGCATAGTATCTGAAGGTTTTCTGCCTCCAAGTTCAATAGCAAGACCCACAACTACAACACCTAAAACAAATCCAATTAATAACCATATTACTTCCAGCATAATCCATCCATCCGCTTTTCAGATATATGGTTACATGGATATAATGGTTTGCTCTCCTTTAATATATCAAGGGTAATCTTTATCATTAACATGCTTATATGGGCTAAGAAAAACGGCTGGTTTTCAAAAGATGGAAATCAAAACTATTTCACTTAAAATAGAAGAATTGAAAAGGAAAAATAATGCAATTCTTCTTGTTCATAACTATCAAATTCCTTCTATTCAAGATGTTGCTGATTATCTTGGAGACTCTTTGGATCTTGCTAGGAGGGCAGCATCTACCGACGTAGAAAACATAGTATTTTGCGGCGTTGATTTCATGGCCGAATCTGCCAAGATTCTTAATCCGGAAAAAAATGTTATTATTCCTGATATAGATGCAAAATGTCCAATGGCTGCCATGGTAGATCCCAATGGACTTAATAAATTAAAGGAAAAACATCCTGATGCTGAAGTTGTATCCTACATCAATACAACTGCTGAAATAAAGGCTTTATCGGATATTTGCTGTACTTCAGCCAATGCTGTAAAAGTAGTAAAAAACCTTGATTCTAAGCAAATAATTTTTGTACCAGACCAAAATCTTGGTTCTTACGTAAAAAGATTTGTTACCGATAAGCAAATAATTCTTTGGCCTGGCCTTTGTCCAACACATCATAGAATTCGAAAGTCGCAAATAATAAATCTAAAACAAAAACATCCTGACGCTGAAGTACTCGTTCATCCGGAATGTCGTCCTGAAGTAATTGACGTTTCAGATTTCGTTTTTTCAACAAATGGCATGGTGAATCATGCAAAGGAATCCAATGCTTCAGAGTTTATAATCGGTACAGAAAAAGAACTTTGTTATAGACTTAAAAAGGAAAATCCAGAAAAGGAATTTTATCCTGTAAAATCAGCAATTTGTCCAAATATGAAGAAAATTACTCTGGAAAAAGTCTTAAATAGTTTACTGACTTTAGAACCAAAAGTTATTTTACCAGACGAAATAATAAAAAAAGCAAAAAAACCTCTAGAACGTATGATGAACATTGGTCGGGGAGATTAATCATGAAGAAAATTTATATGGATTACGCTGCATCTACTCCGGTTGATGAAAAAGTTTTTGAAGAAATGCTTCCTTTTTTAAAAACTTCATATGGAAATCCTTCCTCGATTCATTCTTTAGGTGTAGAAGCATTTGATGCAGTCGAGGAAGCCCGTGAAAGAGTGGCAAAACTTATTCATGCAAAAGATGATGAAATTATCTTTACATCAGGTGGTACCGAATCGGACAATTTTGCAATTAAGGGTGTTGCCTATAAAAACAAAGACAAAAGGGGAGGAAAGGGTTACAACATTATTACCTCTTCAATTGAACATCCTGCAGTGCTTGAAACATGCAAACATTTGGAAAGCCAAGGATTCAAAGTAAGATATCTGCCTGTTGATAAATATGGAATTGTCAATCCAGATGACGTCAAAACAGCAATTTCAAAAGACACTTTTTTAGTAACAATAATGTTTGCAAATAACGAGATAGGAACAATCGAGCCTATAGAGGAAATCGGGAAAATTACTAAGAAAAATGACGTATTATTTCATACAGATGCTGTTCAAGCTATTTCAACAATTCCAATAGATGTTAAAGGCTTAAATATAGACTTGCTTTCGATTTCATCTCACAAAATCTATGGACCTAAAGGTTGCGGTGCGCTTTACGCTAGAAAAGGAGTAAAGCTTCAGCCTCTCATGCATGGAGGTGGTCACGAAGGAAAGCTTCGCAGTGGAACATACAACACACCCGGCATCGTGGGTCTTGGAAAGGCTTGCGAAATTGTAAAAGAAAGAATTTCAACTGACGCAAAGAACCTGAAAAGTTTAAGAGACAGCCTAATAAAAAACGTTTTAAAAATAGAAGAAAGCTATCTAAATGGTCATCCAGAAAAAAGGCTTGCAAATAATGCACACTTTCGCTTTTCTGCAATCGAAGGAGAGTCATTAAATTTAATGCTTGATGACGAAGGCATTGCTGGGGCTACAGGGTCAGCGTGTTCTTCAAAAAAACTTCAAGCATCTCATGTGCTAATAGCCATTGGCTTGAAACCAGAAGAGGCCCATGGATCTCTTAGATTATCTTTGGGAAGACAATCCACTAAGGAAGAAATTTCCATAGTTTACGAAAAAATTTCAAAAATTGTTGAAAAACTTAGATACATGTCACCATTATGGAATAGATAGGAGTATAAGATTGGTATGTGTCCTATGTATAGCGAAAAGGTAATGGAGCATTTTCGCAACCCGAAAAATATGGGCGAGATAAAAGATGCCGATGGTGTTGGAACTGTTGGTAATCCAACCTGTGGAGATTTAATGACTATCTACATTAAAGTAAAAGACGATGTTATTACTGACATTAAGTTTAAAACATTTGGATGTGCAGCAGCAATTGCCACAAGCAGCATGATAACTGAAATTGCTAAAAATAAAACTCTATCTGAAGCACAAAAGATAACAAGGGACAATGTTGCCGAGAAACTAGATGGACTTCCCCCAATAAAAATGCATTGCTCAAATCTAGCATCCGATGCACTAAAAGCTGCAATAAATGATTATAAAAAAAAACATAAATAGAGTTTTTATGAGTTCTTACATAGAAATTGACGGATGGCGATCAAATATTCGCTTTTCTTCTGCCCACATTATTCATGAGTATGAGAAATGCGGGCGGCTTCATGGTCACACATATGCAATACACGTGAAAATTTGGGGAAAACCGGATTCAAAGGGAATCATTGTAGATTTTTCTGTTGTGAAACAAGTTTTAAAGGAAATTGCAAACAGCATCGATCACAGATTATTAATTCCTGAAAAAAGTTCTATTGTAAAAATTGACAAAAAAGTCGATTGCATAAAAATAGATGGAATGGGAAAATCGTATAAATTTCCATTAGGTGATTGCATTTTATTACCCATAGAATCTACCTCTGCAGAAAATTTGGCCAAATTTATTCTTGGTGAATTTATAAAAAAAACTAGTAGTCTTGACTCTGTGACAGAAATAGAAATCGGTGTTGACGAAGGATTTGGTCAGGGTGCCCGAATTAGCAAAAAATTAAGGGAGTAGATTTTTTCTATGTCTAAAAAGGCAGTTTGTCTTTTATCTGGTGGAATTGATTCCTGTGTTACAGCATTTATTGCAAAAAAACAAGGTTACGAAATTTTTGTCCTCTCTTTTAAATATGGACAACAACACCAAAAGGAAATTGAAAGTGCAAAAAAAATTGCTAAACTCCTTGATGTAAAAAATCACATTATTTTTGATTTGAATTTGAAGCAAGTTGGTGGGTCTTCGCTTGTTGATAGTGAAATTGAAATTCCTAAAAATCATGACTTAAAAGATATTGGTGCAAAGATTCCCTCTACATATGTTCCTGCAAGAAATACCATATTTTTGTCAGTTGCATTGGCTCATGCTGAAGTTTTAAACGCTGATGCAATTTTTATAGGTGCAACTGCACAGGATTACTCAGGTTATCCGGATTGCAGACCGGAGTATATCGAGGCATTTCAAAAATTGGCAGATATTGCTACAAAAAAAACTGTTGAAGGTAAGAAAATTAAGATTATGGCTCCACTGCTTTTCTTGAAAAAGTTTGAGATTATAAACAAGGGATTTGAACTGGGTGCCTGCCTTGAAAAAACCTGGTCTTGCTACAGTGGAAAAGAATTAGCTTGCGGCAGATGCGAGTCTTGTCTTCTTCGATTAAAAGGATTCAAAGATGCTGGTAAAAAGGACCCTGTAAAATATTCATTTTATCCTAATTGGTATAAATTATAAGGTTCTTTTGCTGGATTCCAATCAATATTAATAAATGGAATTGGTAGAACCCTTTCTCCAAAAATGCCTTCATAATCATATAAAATTTTGCCAAAAATTATCTTTGGCAATAACCTTGATCTTCCCCAATAATTCTCACCCCAGTATAGATTGAAAGAATCTGAAAAATAAGCATTTCTCATATTTCTAAAAAAATTGTTTTGTATGATGAGGTTATTACTAGAATTTTTTAATTCAATACCATAACAGTTGTTTAATATCAAATTATGAAAAATCTCATTAGATATTGAATTTTCCAGATATATTCCGCTCACTTCATTGGAGTCAATTGTGTTTTCAAAAATGTTATTATTGTTGGAGCCAGAAATAGAAATTCCTCTAAAATTATTCGGGACAAGATTGCCCGAAATATTATTATTGCTTGAATTCAAAACAAAAATTCCTTCTATAGAAGAATTATTAATGAAATTATCAACAATACTTATGTTTTTCGAATAATGGACAGGTATGCCAATAAAACTATCAGATATCAAGTTGTTTAGAATGGATACATTATCCGAATCTCTAAGAAAAACTCCATAATCAGATTCGTTTATATTATTTTTGAAAATAATTCCTGATGATTCAATAAATTCTATATTATAATAAGAATTGGTTGAAATGTTATTTTCATAGATATTAACATTGTTATTTTTCCAGATAGATAAACCTATGTCGTTTTTGGCAATATCGTTCCCAATCATCAATAAACTATCGATTGAAAATTTATTGTAACCAAGGCAATATATACCCATATGGTTTTGATAAATATTGTTTGAGGTTATTTCAACATTTACTACTGTACCTAGATACATACCACTATATAAAGCATTAATACCCCAAATAGTATTACTGGCCAATTTGATGTTTTTCCCTCTAGAAATTTCAATATTTTCTCCCAAAATGTCATTGAAACTACAATTTGAAATAGTTATATTTGAGCACCAATTCCTATCCCCTCCATATATATTTATACTTCCTGGATAAATCCAACCATCACCTATGTCCTTCCCGTTATTATAAATTAGACAATTATCTACACAAATATCATTAACTAATCCTTGAATCCAGATACTAAAACTCGTTTGATTATAAATATCACAACCAGATATAGTAATATTTTCCACATTTACCAGATAAATCCCCTTTCCATTGTCTCTAATCACACAATTGGAAATTTTAACATTCTTAATGCAATAGTCGTTTTTGGAAGCATATATTGCTTGGGCAAATGCAGTTGGATTACTATCTATCAAGGAAAAATTACTAATCGATACATTTGAAACTTCTATTTGAATAACGCGCATTTGTGTTTTACTGCCAGTCACTATCGTTTTATTTTTATTTTCTCCAATGAGATATACTGATTTATCGATAACTATACGTTTGTTATACACACCGTTGAAAACATAAATTGTATTTCCATCATTTGCATTATCAATGGCTTCTTGAATAAACCTATAAGGATGCTCCAACGAACCGTCCCAAGGACCATCTACATTGTCATCATCAACATAGATAATGTTATTAGCAGTATCATCTAAAGATATTGTCTTAGGTACAATTGTAATAATTAGAAGGAGACAACAGAGAATAACAAACAATTTTTTCATTCCTGCACCCCAAACAAGGGAATTGCATATGGCCCCTTTGCCGGAAACCAATCAAATCCAAGTGGAATTATACTAAACGGCAGGTGAAGTTCTTTGTAAAAATCAATGTGGTCATAGATGATTACTGGACCAACCCCGCTCCAGTCATCCCAATAATTTTTTCTATATTTATTTCCAAACGACTTGTCCAAAAAGGCACCAGCATAATTTTCATAAAAATTATTTTTACTTACATGGTTAAAATTTGAAAAATATTCAATCATTACTCCACAATATTTGTTTTTAGAAAATACATTATATTCTATTGTGTTAAATTTAGATCCGTAATCAAGTAAAAGCCCATGAAAACTGGTTTTAAAAAAATTATAACGAAGTACATTGTTATAGGAGCTTAAAAGTGTAAACGCCCCGTCGTTGGACTCAAAATTACATTTTTCAATCAAACAATTGCTACAAAATACAAGCATTACTTCAAAATCGGATTGATTTACGTTTGCATTTTTAATTTCCAGGTTTTTACAGTTTACTGCTATAAGCTGCCCAAATTCCGAAGGAACCTTGAAATCACTCTTGTCCAAATAATAAAGCAGTGGTTTTCCATTGACGGTATTGTTGTAAATATTATGAACAAAATATTTTCTTAAGATTGTAGGTCGAATTCTTTCTAATTCATATGGATAAATGTTTATCCCGTCGTTATAAAATGTGTTTTGGCAAATAGATAAGTTAGTTGCTTGCTTGCAAAAAATTCCTAGTGTATTGTTATAAATTATATTGTCGATGATTTTATTGTTTGAACCTATAATTCTAATCCCTGCACAAGACCAGTTTTCTACCTCTTTTTTTAATATTTTACTTCCGTTGGTAATCGAAAATCCACTAACTGTTATACCTTCGGAAACTAGAGTTATTGAATTATTTAATTTTCTACCATCTATAATCGTTGATGCTTTATTCTCTCCAATTAGATTTAACGCTTTATTTATAACTACATTTTCATAATAGGTTCCGTTGTATACAAAGATGGTATCTGCATATGTAGCATTATCTATTGCATCTTGGATAAATTGAAAAGGATGTTCTTGTGTGCCATCCCCTGGACCATCTATGTTGTCATCATCCACATACCATGTTTTTTGTGATAAAACACTGATATCATTTATGATTATGTCCTCGACTGGCCAGTCATATTGATTTGTTTCAACAGAGGAAATGTCTTGGAGGACGTCAAAGCCTTCAACAACTCGACCAAATACTGCGTAATTATCATCTAGAAAATGCTGGGGACCATCGCAGATATAAAACTGACTTGTTGCACTATTATGATCAGATGCTCGAGCCATCCCTATTGCTCCGTTGACATGTCGTGCATCATGATGAATTTCAAGATCAATGGTACCAAAAGGACTTTCCTTTAGTATTCCGTTTACGTCATAACCCCCTCCCTGAATTACAAAATCATCGAGGACACGATGAAATACAAGCCCGTCATAGAAATCAATCGAGACTAGATTTAAAAAATTTTTAACAGTTACAGGCGTTAACATATCATATAAGACTATTTTCATTGCCCCTAGGGTTGTATCTAAATGAATTAATGTATTATCACCAATATAGGTCGTGTTGTTTTGTGTTTTATCACTCAGATTACAGCTACTCCCATAACTCAAAGTTGTAGATGGGATACTGCAGGAAAAGAACAATATTGTTATTCCAATTGCCAGGAGTTTTTTTGCCGTATTCAATCCCCCCTTAATATGTAATGCAGTATCATGGTTTAAAATTTACGTTTAATTATATTATTCATTATACCAAAAGGATTTTTAAAAAATTTAAGATATCTGCTTTTCCTTTTTTTTGAAATAATCAAGTAGATCCAGTGTAACAGGTATTGAAATCAAAACAACTATCAATAGAATAAAACACACAACACAGTCGGAAGGGACATTGAAAACTGTTATTTCCTGATATGGATTCCAAAAAGATCCGCTTACTAAATCGTTAAAAAACAAATTTATTGTTCCTATCCAAGGTAGCTCCGAACGTGCTTTTCCTGTAATCCATTCAGGCTTTATTGGTTCGTCACAAATACCTCCCGCTTGATCACAACGATTATTCGTAATTGGATTATCACCCTGAGTAATAAATCCGGAGTGAGAAGGTTGATAACCGATTAAACCTAGTTCGTCAATTGTAATTGATGTAACATTGATTAAACCGTATTCTTCAAC
>JAFGPP010000035.1 GCA_016936135.1 Thermoplasmatota archaeon | reverse complement strand
TACCTCGGTGATTGATTCTCAACGAGATATATAATGACATATTAGTGGGTTTCTTTCCTTAAATTATTTTTTTGTCGTGTACAAAGATTTAAAAATTTAAATTTTCCTCCAATCCTTAAGTTTGTAATAGTTGCTTCTATTGTAATACCAGTTACATTTATTTTTGTTAATTTAATCAGAAAAATACCCATAATTAGAAAAATCTTTTCTTAAACAAAATTTATTCCAATTACTGCTGAATATTGTAAATAATTTTTAAGAAAAAAGAATCAACGCTTATACAATAGACTTTAAAGATTTTTGAAGTAAAGAGATGTTATTTTAAAACTTTTAATATGAAGATGTAGGAGCAAATTTCTCAATAATTTTGATTCCGGTTTTAAGGCCGTCGAGAGCAGCGCTCATGATTCCTCCAGCATAACCGGAGCCTTCTCCGGCTGGATAAAGACCTTTTATTGTAGTTGATTGCCTTGTGTCACTATCTCGAACGATTCGAATGGGTGAAGATGCTCTGGCTTCAGGGGCGATTGCTAATGCAGCATCTTGAATGAATCCTGGTAATTTCTGGTTGAAAATGGGCAGGGCCTTTTTGATTTTACCGATAACAAAGTCGGGAAAAAGATCATCCAAAGATGCAGGTGTAAGACCGAATCTATAGCTGCTCTCTGGGAGAGTTTTATCAATTTGACCTTTAAGTAGTCCTGCGAGAGTTTGAGCAGGGGCCGAATAATCAGAGCCACCTTTCTCGTAGCATTTTGCCTCAATTCCCCTTACAAAAGAGAGACAGGAATCAAGATCTTTGCCTTTGTATACGGTTGGCTCGAGGGTGACGACAATGCCGCTGGATGAAAATCGACCTTCCCGTTTATGCAGTGACATTCCATTTATACATAGATGTCCCGGTTCATTTACTGTAGGCATTGTCCAGCCTCCTGGACACATGCAGAAAGAAAATACTGGTGTATTATTTATTTTGGTGGAGACTCTATAGTCAGATGCGCCAAGAGATGGATGATTAGCTCCTTCACCGTATTGTTGTTTGTCTAGCCATGTTTGGGGATGCTCTACTCGCACTCCTAGCTGAAATGGTTTGGGTGCGATTTCTACGCCGGCAGCTTCGAGAAATTTCCAGGTATCTCTTGCGCTATGCCCAGTTGCGACAATAAGGGTATCTGTCTCAAAGTTGCCATCTGATGTTTTTACGTTCGTTATCTGTCCATTTTTGGCGATGATGTTGGTCACTGTCAAATCGGTTTTTATTGTCCCTCCTAAGTTTACGATTTTATTAGCCAGGTTGTTGACCACATTTTGGAGTATGTCTGTGCCGATGTGGGGTTTTGCATCCGTGAGAATTTGCTCTGGAGCACCGCATTCAACCAAGACTTCAAGGATGTATCCTATAAGAGGGTGGGAAAGGGATGTGGTTAGCTTACCGTCTGAAAATGTTCCCGCACCGCCAAGACCGAAAAGTGCATTGCAATTGGGATTAGGTTTTCTTGTTTTTTTGAAATTGTCCAAGGCTCTATTCCTGCCTTGCACATCGCTACCTCTTTCCAAAATAATAGGTTTATATCCATATTTGGCGAGTATAAATCCGGCAAACAGGCCGGCGGGGCCAGCTCCAACAATTATAGGATTTTTCTTACCTGGTTTTTTACCTGGAACTATTTGCACTATGGTTTTTTCAGTGACGGGTTCTAACTCTTTTCTTGAGAGTTTGTGAGCCGTTTCAATATCCACGCTATAGATAATGCTTACCGGTTTTTTTCGTGCATCAATGGAGCGCCTTACAATCTTGAAAAACAGCAGATCCTTGTCATTAATCTGTAGCAGTTGTACGATGCATGTTCTAAGGTATTGGAATGAATCCTTATTGTATCTCAAACGAATTCCATGGACTCTATATAACATAAAAATAATTTCTTCCAATTCTTGTTGTTATTAGATCATTGACGGCCTTGTCAAGTGATTGGTTAAAAGATCTAGCTCTCCATCCTTGATCTAACTGCATCTTTTTTATAAAAATAAGGGATTGGATGAATTTTTTTAATTTATAATGCTTTATGACCATAATTTAAATCGTTTGGTTAATTTCTTTACTAAAGAATTGTCTCCAAAAATCCCAGCACCCAAAAACTCAATCTCCATGAAATTTTGATGAGCGATCGCTTTTTGAATCTCCTCATCATTGGTTGTTGAAATCATTTCTTTAACAAAATACATTTTTTCAATTTCTGTCAGGTCTTTTATCTCTTTGCTAAAAAGCTGTAATGCGTTGAAGTCTGTTTCAAAAACAATGATAGGATATTGTGTATTTCTAGAAATATTATTATTATCTTTCGTTTTGAAATATTGACCAGTACTATAATTATCTTTCAAGTAATGGCCATAATGAGCTGCAATGTGCGCAAGAGCATTCATTGCTTGCCATACTGGTAGACTTTTGTTAATAATTATAGCTATACGTCTATTAAAATCTTGTTGCATATATATACCTTAAATATTTCAAATATTGAAAATTTTAGCAGATAACGAAATAATTTTGAATTTCTTAGTTTACTTTGAGAAAGAGGCTATGGTTGGATGTATTCGGAACATTTGCATGGAGAAAAACAGATATGTCTAATGGGACCGTTGCAAGCTGATTCTTTAGAATAAATTTTGAAATAT
>JAFGPP010000034.1 GCA_016936135.1 Thermoplasmatota archaeon | reverse complement strand
TAATACAAGTCAAATGAAAGAAACATTCGGGGAATACATTCGATTATTAAGGACTGAAAGCGGCATGACCTTGACACAATTAGCAGCCCAATTAGACATGGACTCAGCTAACTTGAGCAAAATTGAAAATAATAAAAGGGAATTTGATGAAAAAAGATTAGAGAAATTAGCATCAATTTTTAATCTTGACCCTAAATCACTAAGAGACGAATTGTTTAGTGAAAAATTTGCAATAAAAATTTATTCTAACTGTTGCTCTGAAAAAGCTCTTGAACTTGCCGAACAAAAGGTCAAATACCTCAAGCAATTCAATGTTAAACAAGAAAAATTAAATTTTTAATTATGAAAATAGTATCACTTTTTGCTGGTGCCGGTGGATTGGATTTAGGATTTTCAAATGCTGGTTTTGATGTAATTTGGGCAAATGAATATGATAAAGATATTTGGAAAACTTATGAAAAGAATCATCCAAATACATTTTTGGACAAAAGAAGCATAACAAGAATACCAAATGAAGATGTACCAGAGTGTGATGGTATTATTGGCGGACCACCTTGTCAGAGTTGGAGTGAAGCAGGTTCTATGCGAGGAATTGAAGATAATAGAGGACAATTATTTTTTGAATTTATTAGGTTACTTGAAGCTAAACAACCTTACTTTTTTCTTGCTGAAAATGTATCAGGGATGCTTTTATTAAGACATAAAGAAGCACTTGAAAATATAAAAAATCATTTTAGAAAGGCTGGAATTGGATATGATTTACATTTTAAATTGTTAAATGCAAAAGACTTTAAAGTTCCGCAGGACAGAAAAAGAGTGTTTTTCATTGGGTTTAGAAGTGATTTGAAAATTGATTTTAAATTTCCTAAAGGATTTAAAGAATTGATTCCATTAACTAAAGCAATTGGTGATTTAACTGAAAATGTACTTAGTGCTAAAAATGGAAAAAATGCAAACAATGGTAACTGTGCGGTTCCAAATCATGAATATATGGATGGCAGCTTTTCCAGTATCTTTATGTCAAGAAATCGTGTAAGGAGTTGGGATGAAGTATCATTTACAATACAGGCAGGTGCAAGACATGCACCTTTGCATCCACAAGCACCAAAAATGAAATTTATAGAGCAAAACAAGCGAGAATTTGTAAAAGGTAAAGAACAGCTTTATAGAAGGTTAAGTGTGCGTGAATGTGCAAGAATACAAACTTTTCCAGATAATTTTATATTCCATTACGATAACATTTCAGCAGGTTATAAAATGATTGGAAATGCAGTACCTGTAAGATTAGCTTATTACCTTGCTCAAGAAATTAAAGAAAGTTTGTCCGAAAGATTAATAAAAACAAATGAATACGAAAAGGAATTAATATACCATGGCGATACAAACTAAAACAGGAAAAGCATTTGAATATGCTCTTCTAAAAGAATTCTATCAACGCTTAAAAAATCCCAATAACAACGTTATTATTATTGACAGCGAGCCATACCATACTGCAAAATCCTGTTTTGAAGGTTTTTCTGAAGATGAACAAGGTTTGTATTCTCTCGTATCAAGTGCTGCAATAAATTTTCTTGTTGATATTGAGCCTCGTTTATCAAATAGCTTAAGCCCTGAAGATACTTTGCAACTTGAAATAGTATCAGATAGTGAAGGTCAATCTGGGGATGTTAGAGATGTTTTGGCAATTCGATTATTACAGAAATGGGAAATTGGGATTTCTGCAAAAAATAATCATCGAGCAGTTAAACATTCAAGGTTATCTCAAAACATTGATTTTGGTGAAAAATGGATTGGAATTCCGTGTTCACGTAATTATTTTGAGGAAATTAAACCAATATTTGACTTTTTAACCAACCTAAAAGTCAAGGATAAAAATACAAAGTGGACATCAATTCCAGCTATGCACGATAAAATTTATGTACCACTATTAGATGCTTTTCGTAAAGAATTATTGAGACTTGATAAGGAAAATCCATCTCAAATACCACAAAAATTAGTTGAGTATTTAATTGGTAATAAAGACTTTTATAAAGTAATCAAAGGAAATAATGCTATTGAAATTCAAGCCTATAATTTACATGAAACCTTAAACCAACCGTTTGAGAAAATAAATCCAAAAGCAAAAATTCAAAAACTAAAATTGCCAACACGATTAATAGAAGTCGTTTATGAGGAAGATTCCAAAACAACACTAATCGTTTCTTTAAATGAAGGTTGGCAAATTTCTTTTAGAATACATAATGCAAGTTCAAGAGTTGAACCTTCTTTGAAGTTTGATATTAACTTGATTAGTGCTCCTCATACATTATTCAATAACCATATTTTTATCGGTGAAAAGTAAACATGGATTTGAGACTACAAAAGAGCGTTCTGATTTAATGCGTAAAATCAAAGCAAAGAATACAACACCGGAAATTATTTTGAGAAAAACATTATGGAATGAAGGAATTAGATATCGAAAAGAAAACAAAGGAATAATTGGAAATCCTGATATTTCTTTAAAAAAGCACAAGATTGCAATATTTATTGATGGAGAATTTTGGCATGGTTATAATTGGCAAGAGAAAAAGGAAAAAATAAAAAGCAACAGGGAATACTGGATAAAAAAAATAGAAAGCAACATTGCTCGTGACAAAAAAAATAATCAAATGCTTTATGAACAAAATTGGATTGTATTACGATTTTGGGAACATGAAATAAAAAAGGAATTAAACAAATGTATTGATAAAATTAAAAATGCCATCGCTTCACAGCCACACACATTGCCAAGTCGCTCGTAAAGACAACCGCACGACCAAAACTTGTCAAAGAGTGTGTCTGTCCGAACGCACGAGGCACTGCAAAATTGATAGATAAATGATTGAAAATGAATAAAGGCCAGTTGGTAACACATGGTATAGTGCATGCGGGTTTCAGAGGTATGCGAGGGTTCGTGGCTCGTAAAAAAAGTCGGTGTAAACTGATAGGAAATCGCCTCGTAATCCC
>JAFGPP010000033.1 GCA_016936135.1 Thermoplasmatota archaeon | reverse complement strand
GGGGGAGATTTGAACTCCCGCGAGGCAGAGCCTCACGAGCTCTCCAGGCTCGCGCCGTTCCGGGCTGGGCCACCTCGGCAAAAACAACAATTGGGAATGATCCTTCCCTTTAAGATTTTTTCCAGATAGAAGGATATGTTCCCTTGTTCATTAAAACTCTTTCGGTAGTAGCACAAATTCCATTATCCTTTTGAATAATTTCCTGACTTGACATTAAAGATTTTGCCAGTGCAACACCCTCGCCTTTTAACGTAAAAATCGCTATCAAATCTTCTTTTTTAATTTCCGTATCAATTTCTGCAACTCCAGGTACCGCAATACTTGCTCCGTGGCAAATTGCATCAACTGCTGAATCCCGAATAATTATTTTTGGTAAATTTTCCAATAAATATTCAACCGGAGATATAACTGAAAGAATTTCCTCAATATTTTTCTCTTCCTTCCAAATAGTGTATGAATCTTTTAATTGATGAAGCGTTACAGAATTTTTTTCAATAAAATTTCCTGCCCTTGTCCTTCTCAACTCTTCCAAATGAGCTCCACATTTTAGTTTTCTACCAATGTCAACACACAAAGTTCTGATATAAGTACCCGCTTCGCAATCAACACGAAACAACACATTTCTTTCTTTTATTTGGATAATTTCAAAATTATAGATTTTTCGCTTTCTTCTAATTCTTTTTACTGCAGATCTTAAGGGAGGAACTTGATAAATTTCACCAACAAAACTCTTACAGGCTTTAGAAATTTTTTCTTTATCAACCGGCTTATGAAGAGACATTATTCCAACATATTCCTTTCCAGCGTTAAGCAAAACCGCCAAAGCTCTTGTTGCATCGCCAGTGGCAATTGGCAAAACTCCCGTTGCATTGGGATCCAAAGTTCCTCCATGCCCTATGCGATCCACATTTATTATAGATTTAACCCATGAGTCAACTTGATGAGATGAGGGGCCACTAGGTTTGTCCAAATTTATTATACCGTTTTGTAAAAGTTCATTAATGCTTCTTTCTTCAGGTCTTTTTCCAAAATTCGGATTTGTGTTTACCTGTACCTTCACAAGTCGCCTAGGTTTTAAATCTCTTGACAATTTATTTTCTTTATTTAACATATCTTTAAATGGTTAACAAATTAGATTTTAAAAAGTGTTCATTTCCGAATTTTATCAATGATTATTTTTACAATTTCTTCAGGATTTTTGTCAGATGAATCAATAATTAGGTCATAAATAGAACTATCTTTTATATCAATGTTGTAATAGGTCTTGTAACGTTTCTCCTCACTTCGTTCCCGTTTCTTCATCTCGATTTTTCTTTTTTTCAAATCTCCATTTTCGCGATTAACTATTCTTTGTACTCTTATATCAATGTCTGCAATTAACATAACCTTAAATGCTTGAATTTTATGTTGATGAGCAAGCCATCCAGCTATTCGACCCTCTAAAACAACACCTCCCTTTTTTAATATCTTTAATTGATAATCGTCAAGTTCTCTATCGATTTCCTCGTGTTCTTCGCAGTAACTGCCAAATAACTCAAGGGGCATATCGTATTTTTCTGCTGTCCTTCTAAAAATTTCACCAGAATATACATAAGACAAAGCAAGTTTTTCACTTAGAATTCTTGCAACGGTACTTTTACCGCTTCCTGGCGTTCCGCTAATGGTTATCGTTACCATAGATCACTATTTCGAGGATGGAAATATTTTACTTTTTGTCTGTTTCCACCAATCTGACCATGAAATCCATTTTAACCCTTGTCTCATAACCTGACCAACTACAAATGCAAAAATCATGTATATCCATAGCCATGCCTGCATCAAGAACGGTTTATCATATAATAAAACACCATTTGCCCATGGAACTGTAAAATAATAATATGATAATCCCCCAAGAAAGTAACGAAGCCATATAAATATAGGTACAATAAAGATGAACAAAAAAATCATTGGTTTCATCATTCCGCTTTGTGCCTCTGTTTGCTTTCTCATAATCTCTGGCTGCATTTTCATAAGTTTGTTAACTTTGTTTGTATTGCCAGATTTCCTGGCTGAAGTAATTTCTTTTTGAAAAGCTCTGCTCATCTCCTGCATTTCCCCCATTTTTTTCCAATCTGTAAAAAGATTGTTAAAAAACGAGGATAAAAATACAACAATGATGCCTGCTAATATAATAGTTAAAATTGGACTACTTCCACCAAATCCGATCAGTGGATAAAATAATTCATCCAATGTTGTAGCAATCCAAGAACTGACCGTAAGATCGCCAAAGATAAAAATCATAACAAACATCAGCAACATGAGAATGAGAATCTGACTTCCCTGTGCCTTGTCATCAAGCGGTCTCATCATATTATTATCTCCCTTATGAATACCATTTAAGGTTTATAATTGTACAAACAGTATTTCTTTGTAATGATTTTCATTATTCATTACCAAAGAATCCTCTCAATACAGGATGCATCTCCATGGCCTGTTCCTTGGCAATGTCCTCATATAAATGTATAATGATACCTACAGTTAGCAATACACCTGTTCCGCTTGCATTACCAATAGTTCCAATGCAATCTGCAAATCCTGCCAGTGCACCTACTGCCGCACCACCAATTACAGTTACTACAGGAATATATCTTTCCAGAACTTTACGAAGTACCCTTGGATCCCTTCTAAATCCTGGTATCTGCATTCCTGAACTTTGTATCTGCTTTGCCACATCGGCTGGACCCATATTGGTCGTTTCAATCCAGAATTTAGCAAATAGTATCGATCCAAAAATCATTATTGTCAGATATATTATTATTTTTAAAGCAAACTGCCATGCTGCATGCCCACCATAGCCACCTTGCATAATTGGAAGAAGCCAGCTGTTAATACCATTAGGACCTGAAAGATACCATGCACCTCCTGCCAAAGGCTGCGTTGTCTGGGCTAAATCATATTTTCCAATCCACCACTGTTTACCAAGAATCGGGAGGTTTTCTGCTCTCCACAAAAGCATCGCAAACATGTTTATATTTGCCAAAAGTGCAGACATAAGTATAACCGGAATATTAGATGCATAGATCAGACGTATTGGATATCTTCCACGCGCTCCTCGAACACGTCCATGGGCCAGTGGCAATTCAATTCTAGAAGATTCTGCATACACAACAATAAAGAAAATTAAAATTGTCCCAAGTAATGGAACGATTGCATTCTGATATCCAATATTGAGATTACCCATAAATATAGTCTGATATCCCCAATCCATGATATCACCTAAAGACATATGACTAATAAAAAAATGGGTTCCGGGAATTACTCCAGCTGGAGGATTACTTAAAGAAACTGCTTCTGCTCCAACAGGAAGCCAGTTAAATAGACCCGTAAATATTGCTTGAGACACTCCCGCTGCAATAAATAGAGAAATTCCAGAACCGATACCCCATTTTGAAATAAGTTCATCCATGAAAAATACGAGTAGAGCTCCTATAACAAGTTGTGAAATAATCACGAGATTTGCCCAGTCACCAACACTTGCAACTAATGCATCACTTGGTTGTAAATATCCAAATATTTGTGGAATTGCCTCAACAAAAATCATTACAATTACCAGAATTTTTTGTGTGCCCTGATAAATTGCTTTGTCTTCTTTTTTTGTCAGATCAAGGTTTATAATTTTTGCTCCAACGAATAATTGCAAAATAATGGATGCAGTAACTATCGGACCGATACCAAGGTGCATTATTGACCCAGATGCACCAGCCATGATGAATCGGTATTGAGCAAATAGGTCAATAACATCTGACTTCAATCCATAAATCATGACGTTTGTTAAAATAAAGTAGAGAATAAGACATAGAACTGTCCAGAAAATTTTTGTTCTGAATGTTACATGACCTTCAGGTTTTAAAATTGCAGGCCATCTCTCTATCAAGGGTTTTAGTGCATATAACCGACTTTTCTTTTCTTCAGCCATTTCTACGACCCTACTTCAAGTTATTCAATTATTGTTACTTCTCCACCGCATTTCTTAATTTTTTCAATTGCACTTTCTGTTGCACTTTTGGTCTTAATTTTTAATCCGTCGACTGGCATACCACCACCCAGAAGTTTATCATATCCTTCTTTTTCAAGGTCAATGGTCTTTTTCCCTGAAAATCTTTCTTCCAATTGTCCCACATTAATAATTTTTTCTTTTTTAATAATGCTCGAAGGTCTTTTGAATCCATGTCTACCAAAGTGGTCAGGCATGTACTTTATCATGTGCATAAATTTATGTTTATTGAGACCGGCATTTCCCCTTCCCCCTCTCAATCCTGCACCTCTTCCGCCTTTCTTGCCGCGACCATGTGTCATTGATCCTCTGAATCTTTTAGTTTTTTCACGCGTCAATTATATCACTACCTATATGTTCTTTTTATGATAAATCGAAAGCAGATTACATAACATATTATTATACTTTCGGATGATTTCTAGGGAGTTTAACTCTTTTTCTTATGATATTTTCTAACTGATTTTAATGTTATTGTGTTTTTTTATCAAAATTTTACTTTATGCATAATGAGAAAAAATTTTAAATTTTCGATTTCTATTTTAGTTTACCTTATTCAATAAAAATTTCCTTTTCTTATCCAAATCAATAAATGAATCTGCTACTTCTACTAACCTTCGGGATGTGGTTTTTCCAAACGCAATAACTTCTGTACGACAACCCAAACTTTTTGCATGTTCCAATAAATCAGAAAAATCACCATCGCCACTAATCAAAATAACCGTATCCAGTTTTGGTGCCAGCCTCATCACATCCATAGCTATGCCTACATCCCAATCTCCCTTCTTTGCGCCCCCAAAGAAAACTTGCAGATCTTTGGATTTTACTTCAAAGCCCATCTCCTCAAGAGCATCATAAAACGTGTTTTCGTCTTTTACATCCGCTCTAATTACATAAGCAATTGCTCTAACAAGCATTCTTCCCGAAATTGCTTCTTTCAAAATGTTTCTGAAATTTACTTTACTTCCATAAAGGTTTTTTGCTGAATAGTACATATTTTGTACATCAACAAAAACACCTATTCTCTGATTCTTATGCTGTGAAGTAGTCATAAATTAACCCATATTAGATATAACTATAATAAAAGAATGAGATTAATTATGTTTTTGGTAAAACCTGATAACCAAAATTAATCCTTAGAAATAACCCTTATCATTGAAACATCAAAATTGATTAATTGTTTTTTATGAAAAGTATGAATTCCTTTGATGGGAAAGATGTAATTCTTAAAGTGTGAAATCTCACAGCCAAGAGCAGATATTAGTTTAGTAATAAAAGGAATTGTTTTTGAAAGATGTAGCGAATAAATAACTGGTGCAATCTCAATTGCTTTTTTAATAAATTTGCGGTCTGCCTGATAATTACTTTTTTGAGCGCCAAAGGGTGGATTCATTATTACTGTATCACATTTAGTTGAAACATTCTCCACATCTTTTGAAAAATACGTAATGCTAAAATTAAATTTCTTTGCATGTTTTTTTGCAATTTCAATACATTCCTTTTCGCAGTCAAAACCTACTACGCTTTTTGCATTCAAGACGTAAGCACCTACAGAAAAAATACCAGTACCGCATCCTAGATCTACAACATTTTTTCCTTCCACGTCTCCAAATTTATAAGCTTCAAAAATAATGTCGGCAGCAATAACTGCAGGTGTCAAATATTGTTCAAGTTTTATTTGTGGATGAATAAAATCAGGAACCCCTTGCAGAATTATCTCCAATTCTTTCTTTTTCATTTAACAATCATAATGGACAATTGCCTGATATTTTTTTAGTAAATTTTAAAAAAATAATTATAAGATTTTTTTCTCTAGATATTGCCAGATTTTAATGTAAAATAAAAAGTACTGCCCTTCCCTTTCCCTTTACTCTGTGCCCATATCTTTCCACCATGTTTTTCTACGATACGTTTACAAATAGACAAGCCTAATCCACTGGAATCAAGATCATGCCTGGACTCATCGGCCTTGTAAAACTCTTCAAAAATATGATCTAGTTGTTCTTTATCCATCCCTAAACCATTATCTGATATTGAAATAGTTACAAATTCCTTTTTTTTCTCTGCATCAATCTTTATTATACCGTCATTTTCCGCACTATATTTAATAGAGTTTGT
Source organism: Thermoplasmatota archaeon (assembly GCA_016936135.1). Lineage (GTDB taxonomy): Archaea > Thermoplasmatota > E2 > DHVEG-1 > DHVEG-1 > JAFGPP01. Next base: position 1,477 of record JAFGPP010000033.1, on the reverse strand, counting down.
AAGAAGATTATTGAAAAGTTCCTCAAGTTTTAATTTGTCAGCCAGAATAAAAATATTTTTGTTAATTTTATTTTCTACATCAATATGATTTTTTTCAAACAACAATTCAAAGTTCTCAAGTATACTATTAACCTCAGTTAGAAGATGTTGATTTTCAAATTCTAATGCTATATTTGTAGAATTCAACCGAGCTAATTCTATTGTTTTGTCTACAAGTTCCTTCATAAAATTGGCATTTCTAGCAATTATTTCTATTAGTTCCTTTGATTTTTTCCCATCTGTTTGTTTTTCGAGAATGGGAAGGAGAACCATGATTGGGGTCAATGGTGTACGCAGATCGTGGCTTAGTTGATTAATAAACTCGTCTTTTTGTTCGATTAGTTTTTCAATCTGTAATGTTCTATCCTTTACCTTTCTTTCTAGTTGTTTATTTACTGTAAAAAGGAGTTGATGTGCATCTTCAAGTTCGTTTAAAGCCATACGAAGCTTTGTAACATCGACAGCAAATACAAATTTAACATCCCTTCCATCAAGCCAATGGATAAAACGATCATTTACCACATAATCACGATTTGTTTTCGGATTGTGATATTCCCAACGACGTAGTTTTTTCTTATGATCTATATCAATTTCTTTACTACAAAGTTTGCAGGGAAATTCAAGCCCATGTAATATACTGTAGCATGTTTTCCCTACAATGTCCTCGCTAAATAGATCCTTTAAAAATTTGTTTGCATAAAGAATTTTATATGATTTTGGATCTACCACATATATTATCTCGTCAATACAGTCAAATAATGAGAACAATTCTTTTTGTGATTTTACATCATTAAATTCTCTTTTTATTTCTGATTCCTGTTGACTTTTTTTGTATGGAGGTTTATCAACATCAATAGTTACATCTTTAATTTTATTTTTTGAGTGTAACTTACCCTCTGATTCTTCTTTTCTTAATTCCTGTACAATTCTAGGTTCCTTTTTCACCGAATCCACCATTTTAAAAATTGATATTTGCCTTTCCATTCGTATATTTTTTATACTTACACTATTTATTTCTCACCAATCCTAAGTGCAATGTATCATTTCATATAAAATATTAGTGAAAAAATTTTAAATCATTTTTTAAAAATAATAAGAGGGGTTTTTAATGGAGGTATTGGTTTGTGAGAAAAAAAGGATCAAATAAGTAAGAAAAATTCTAAGAAAATTATCAATTAAGATTAGAAAATTACAATATCCTTTTTTATTTTTTATAAGTTCCAAAAACCTATGCTAAATACCAGTTCTGTGAAAATGGTGTTTTTTCAACATTTCAAGTAAATATTTTTCTCAGATAAAATTCAATTGTAATCCATAAAATTTATTTGCTCCAAATAGTTTAAGTGGCCCCCATCTAACCCTTGGGCTTGTAGATCAGACCGGAAGATCGCCTCCTTGGCATGGAGGAGGCCTCGGGTTCAAATCCCGACAAGTCCAT
>JAFGPP010000153.1 GCA_016936135.1 Thermoplasmatota archaeon | reverse complement strand
TGCAGGGGTAGCCAAGCCAGGTCAACGGCGACAGACTCAAGATCTGTTCCTGTAGAGGTTCGGGGGTTCAAATCCCTTCCCCTGCATCATTCTACCGGTATAATTTATATACTCATATAATATTCTTTTTTTGATGATGAATGACGACTGACAAGGGGAAAAAATCAAAGCCAAACATATCAAAAGAGCGATTGATTTATGTTTATCTTCCATCACATGGAATGTTACAACATTGGAAGGAAACTGCTAATAATAATAATATGTCTATTTCAAAATTTGTAATTGAGCATGTAAATAATTCAATCCAGCAAGAAGAAGGCAAAGATGCATATACAACACGTGCAGAATTAAGTGAGGACATTCAGCGAATAAAAGAAGAAAATATAGGGCTTTACAAGAGACTTAAAGAGAAGGATAATTTAATTGATAGATTAGAGGAAGAATTAAGAGAATACCGAATAAAGCCCTTTTTAGATGATAATTTTTCAGGAATAAGAAAATTTGAGAGGGATTTAATACAGTTGTTTAAGACCCGTTCTGAGGTGCGGAAGGAAACGATTCTTGGTCAACTTGGCATTAATCCAATGGATACAGATATTATCAAAGGTATAAAAAAACAGATAGAAACTCTTGAGCAGTATGGACTTTTGAAAGATATTGGTGGAAAATGGAGATGGAAAGGCTAAGCAATAAACAGTTGATAAAAAAATTTGAAAAAGATTGCGAATTAAGGGATTGTAGCCCATGGACCATCCAAAGTTATTACTCTAACCTAAATATTTTTTCTGGATTTTTAGAAACATATAATCTATCGATGCTTGATTTAGATAGAGATATATTGCGTGAGTATATTGCATATGAAAAGGAGAATGGACACCGTAAAAAAACCATTGGAAACCGCTTTTCCACAATATCCTCTTTTTGTGACTATGCCGTATATGAAAAATTGATGGAAAAGAATATTGTAAATGATGTTCGTAAAAGATATTTGAATCCATATAAAGATAACTATAATGACAATATGCGGAAATTTATCAATATTAAGGAATGCTCATATTTTGTTAACTCTATTTTAGATTTAAGGGATAAAACCATTGTAGTATTATTTCATAAAACTGGACCTAGGCGTAGGGAACTGGTTGCTATAGATGTTGATGATATTTGTTGGAGAAATTACTCAATTCAATTAAAGCCCACTCATAAAAGAAGTAATCTTACAGTGTTTTTTGACTATGAATGTGCTTTATTATTGAAGAAATGGCTGAAGAAACGTGAATTAATGGTAGATGAAGATAATCCTGCATTATTTCCATCTTATATAGATAAGAAAAAAAGGTTGAACCGAAATGGCGTTGGTGAGATTTTTAAAAAATGGGCAATATTAGCAGGTTTATATGAACCTAATTCTAATAGGATTGAAGATAAATATACACCGCACTGTGCTAGACATTGGTTCACCACACATCTCAGAAGGGCAGGAATGCCCCGTGAGTATATCAAATGGTTGAGAGGAGATAAACTATCTGAAGCTATGGATATATATAATCGCATTGACCCTGAGGATGTTAGGAAAAGTTATCTTAGTTGCATTCCAAAATTAGGGATTTGTTAATTTAGTTTCAGTCTTTTTGTATACATAGATGTCAATTTTTTTAAATAAATCAAATTCATTTTTATTACTGCCATCTTTAGATTAATAAACTACCATTCTAATCCAAGATACAGAGTTGATTATATTTGATTGAAAATAAATTAGTAGAAAGGGAACTCCAGCCGGCAAGCATGTCGTTCCCTTTCATGAGCCAACCTTACAAGGAGGTCAGCATTTTTGAAAGGATTTAACGCTATAAAATTCTTGGCATTCTGGAACTGTTTTGTGGTTCTGGGGGATTATAGGGAAACAATTGGTAATCTTAGGGATGTAAAAGATAACGAAGATAATCTTACTCTTGTTTTTGCAATTGATTATGAAATAGAAATCCCCAAAGGTGCAATTCCATATGATAAAATTAAGACGCATGTGGGAGACAGAATTGGTATTCTGAATGCAGGTAATAATGTGTATAGAATACGTAAAATTTCTAAAAATAAAACAAAAAAATTGAAGAAAAGTGATAAAAATGAAAGAAAAAGATGCAAAGAAAAAAGAAGAAAAAAGTGAATTTAACCCGAGAATTGTTGTGGGCATTGTTGGTTCTTCAGATTTAGATACTCTAAATTCTTTAAAGGATTTTTTTTCCACGCTTGATGGTTTTTCCATAGTTTACATGCGAACAAGCGGTTCTCCATTATATATCACAGACAAGAAGCCAAACAAAGAAACATCGGGGGATTATTAATGCATATCAAGGATAACGCCATACGCCATCGCCATACGCCATACAAATACATTCTAATGTGTTTTTGTTTCATTTCAATTATATTATTAGCCGTACAAGTAAAGCCATACAAAATAAGCCATACATGTTTAGCCATACAAATCGTAGGATTATTTCTTATTGGAAAAAAAATTGAAAAATATCCTTGTAAGTCAACTATCCGTCTATCAGAAAATCTGTATACTGCTATCAAACATGCAGAAAAAGAGGAAGGGTTCAAGTTATCTCCTTTTGTCAGAGAGATGCTGGAAAAGAAATTTTTCGATGATAATCCTTTATTTATTGAAAGTAAAATTGAAGAAGAATTCAGGAAAAAAAGTGACTCTGATAAGAATATTGAACGGTTACAAGAAAAATTAAAAAAAGCCAAAGAGAAACAACAACAGCATGAGCAGAGATTAAATTTATATAATCAAAAAAGTAAAACAAAAACTTATCGTAGGATTATTCCAAAAGAAAAAACAAAATCAGAGGGGGTTAATGAATAATGCAGGGAAGTCCTTTAGATGAGTCACTGGTTCAACAATGGAAATTATTTTTAGAAGATTACTATAAGAAGGATATTGAAACGATTGCTTTATCATATCCAAATAACCGGAGTTTGATAATCGATTATGATAAGTTGGATAAGGCATGCCCAAATCTTGCTAATAATCTGGTGAGTAATCCATCTAATAATCTGTTTAATGCAGAGGAGGCAATAAAGGATATTGATACAGCTATTGGAAATATAGAACTTCATTTTAGAATAGAAAATCTACCAGATATTTGCAAAGTTAATCTGCGGGACATTCGTGTCGAACATGTAGGAAATCTGATTTCGGTTGATGGGTTGGTGAAAAAAAGAACAGAAATATTGCCCGAGCCTGTTATCGGAGCATTCAAATGTCAGAAATGCGGGGCTATGATAAATGAGGAACAGACTTTCTCTGAATTTTTACAGGAGCCATCAGAATGTTATGAAAACCAAGGTGGTTGTGGACGTGCTTCTACGTTCAAATTTATAGAAAATAAATCAATCCTTATTGATACACAGAGGATTCAAATTCAAGAGCATCCAGAAGGATTACGTGGTGGTGCTCGCCCTAAAAAAATTACTGTTTTACTTGAGGATGATTTAGTTGATTGTATATGTCCTGGTGATAGAGTATGTATAAACGGTATTCTAAATCTTATACAAAGGAAAAAGGGCTCTCATACTTTGAAGTCCTCAATGTATGTTATAGATGCATGTAATATAGAATTAAAAGAACATTCTTACGAAGAAATCGAAGTTTTTGAAGAGGATAGGAAAAAGATATTGGAGTTGAGCAAAGACCCTGATATTTATTCTAAAATAAGAAATAGCATAGCACCTGCTATATATGGACTGGATGTCGAAAAGGAACTTTTATCTTTTCAGTTATTTGGCGGTGTTCCTAAAACTACTTCTGATAGAACACATATTCGTGGTGATATACATGTTCTGCTTATAGGTGACCCTGGTCTCGCTAAGTCTCAATTATTACACAATGTTTTTAGAATAACGCCACGAAGCATATTATGCATGGGGCGAGGCTCCTCTGGTGCAGGTTTAACAGCATCTGTAGTTAAGGATGATTTTGGTGATGGACAATGGACATTGGATGCGGGTGTCTTAGTTCTTGCAGATATGGGTATGGCTTGTATCGATGAACTGGATAAGATGAGAGATTCTGATAGGGATGCTATTCATCCTGCAATGGAGCAACAGGAGATATACATATCTAAGGCAGGGATTAATGCAACTTTAAAAACACGATGTGCAGTTCTTGCTACTGCAAATCCTAAACTGGGAAGATTTGATGAGTATGGTTCAATACATGAACAAATTAATTTACCATCTACGCTTATATCAAGATTTGATGTTATTCTTCCGATTATTGATAAACCAGATACTGACTTAGATTCATGCATGGCTAATCATATTTTATCTGTTCATTGTAACCCTAACGATGATAATATTGTTCCAGCCATTAACCCAGAATTTTTACGTAAATATATTGCATATGCTAAACAGAATATTAAACCAGTATTGACTGATGAGGCAGAAAGAGAAATCCATAATTTTTATGTGAAGATAAGAAACATGTCCCACAAATCCATTACTATAACCCCAAGACAACTGGAAGCACTTATAAGATTATCTGAAGCGTCTGCGAAAATAAGATTAAGTGATAAAGTGTCGTTCGATGATGCAAAAAGAGCTATTTTCTTTATTGATTATTATTTGAAAAAGGTTGGATTTGATTTTGAAACTGGAATACTTGATTATGATAGGATTGCAACAGGTCGTAGTCATAGTCAGCAGGAACGCATGCGTATAATCAATAGCATTGTTACACGACTTTGTTCTGAATCATTAGATGGTTGGACAAAATTTGATGATATAATGCATGAAGCAGAAATTAAGGGGATTAATGAGAGTATAGTTGAAATTAGTTTAGAACGGCTAAAAAAAGAAAATATGGTGGAACAAAGGGGGGAGAAATATAAGGTGATAATATGAAAGAAGAATGTGGAGAATATGAGGAATATGTAAAAAAACGCTGGAGATTTTCAAATAAATTAGCAAAGGAACTTGTCGACAATGAGCAATTGCAATCTACTCTATCAATAGAGATTTTTAGTAAATCTTGTAGCCCATTTCATTATTTTCAGGCAAAAGATGAATCAACATCTCAAGAAAAGGACCCGCCGACTGAGAAACAAATCTCATTTGCCAAGCAACTGGGGATACTGAATCCTGAGATGTTCTCAAAGCAACAACTCTCTGTAGAGATAGACAAAGCAGTGAAGGAAAACAAAGATAAACCTATAGAGAAGATGAAACCATGAGTAACATAAATATAACTTACAAAGAGGGAAAAAATGACCGATGATTATGATAAAACACTGAAAGACCTTTACAGATTAATCTTAGTTAATATTACCAAGAATTTAGATGAGCACAAGTTGAGTTTTAACGAAGCATTGCAAATTCTTGATGCAGTTAAGGATGATTTGATTGTTAGCCATTTATCTTTTTTGGATAAGCGTGTTTATTCTCTTGAGAAACATTCAGAGGAAAAAGTTTCTGATGGTATAGATAGAGCCATAAATTAAGCAAAGAGGTAAGGGGAGATGGGGTTTCATAAAGCAGGTTTGGTTTCAATTGGTGCGTATGTTTCGTTAGAGCTACGTGATTATATTGATAGGCTGACAATTGAACGTGGTTTTTTGACTAGGTCAGATGCCATAAGAGCAATAATCTGTGAGCATAGAGCTATTTTCTCAGATGAGATTGACAGAAACAAGGCGTTAACGCCCTTGAAGGTCAATGTTAATGATAACCTTCAAAGGTTTTTTAAAAATAAAATTAAGGAGGTGAAATAAATGAAGAAATATGATACATGTGCTGATTGTGGAATATCAGAAGAAGAAGAGGAACTCTATGAGTATGAAGGCAAGATGCTCTGCATGGATTGCATAGACATACGTGAAGAGAAGGTATATTAATTTGTGATGAAACCTTCATGAACTTATCTGTGATGCCTGTGGCGCATTACACGAAAGATAATACGCTGCAATGTGGTTGGTGGGGAGCTGATTTTTTTTTAATTGTATACCATTTGGTCAATAATTGTTTATAGATTAGTCTCTGTTCATAACTTTTACTCGCAATATATTGTGTGATAAAAAGGATTCGGAGAGGAGATATAAATTGACGAAAGATAAGCATAACATCTCGGAAAGAATGCTGAACAGATATAAGGTAATGCGCCTTCTTTACTGGGAACCCAAGCGATACCAAACCCTCAAAAATGAATTGGATGTTGAGGAAAAAAAATTAATCAGCGCCTTAGAGCAATTGTTAGGGCATTATGATATAATCAAGAAAAAAATAATATTGGATAAAAAATCCCACAAGTATACCCATAAATACACTTTAACAAATAACGGAAGAGACAAACTTGCCTTCTATGAAGTCCGCTATCGCTTCCATGAATCGTGGTATCCCTCATTGGAAAAGGGCAAATGGCAAGACCAATATGTGAATGAAATAGCTCAGTATGTGAGAAAAGAGGCGACATTCAAGTTTAGAAAGTGAAAATGTATGCGTTGATGCAATATTGTTTTTATAGCTGAGAGCAATTTATTTTTTTCATGCATGATAATGAAGTTGAAAAAGAATTAGTGTCGCTTCGAAATCTTATTTGTGGGCGTGATTTTGGTGGAATGACAGATTTTAGCGAAGAACGAAGCCACATTTTAAAACTAACATATGCTTGTTTGAGAAACACGAAGAAAAGTTTTGGGGAATGTCAAAAAGAATCCTGGCAAAAGTATCGGGCTGCTGTTAAGGATTGTATGAGGTGAATGAAATATATGTCAAATCAGTTTTTTTTTGAAATAACTAAAAATGGTGAGCTGATAGGTTGTCGTTTGAAGCAAACGCATGGTGTAGAATGTGAAAACATATCTGACTTGAAGGATTTAATCCAGTTCATTCAATAAATGGGATATGCTGCCGTATTACTAACATTGCCCTCCAAGAACGGCAGTATATATCCCTACCCCCAGTGTCTTGATAAAGGGATTATGATGTTAAGAAAGTTTGCACTTACTAAATCACAGTCTTTTTTAATTGATATGTTAAAAAACTTTTGTCTTTTTTTATAGGTGTTAAAATATGGAGAAAATGTTAGGGTATTGTCGTGTGAGCACTGTAAAACAATTGAATAGGCATAGTATTGATGCTCAAAAAGAAGCAATTAGTAGATATTGTAATGCTCATGGTTATGATTTAGTCCATGTTTATTCAGATGAGGGTGTATCTGCCTATAAAGAGCGTCCTGAGCATAAAAAAATGATGGAGCAGGTATTGAATGATGAGGGGGTTAAAGGTGTTGTAGTAAGTGATTTAACACGTTTTGGGAGAAACACAGAGGACCTTCTGCATCAGATTAAATCTATTGATAATATTGGTAAAAAATTTATTTCTATTAACGACAATATTGATATTTCTACTAAAACAGGTCGTCTTTTACTTGGAATGTTGTCGCTTATCGCTGATTATGAACGTGCAACTATTCTTGAAAGAATGGAAATGGGCAAATCATACGCCAAGATACATGGAACCAAATCAGGAAAACCGATGCATAGACCGTCGAAGAAGATTGATTGGAACAGAGTGAAAGAGTTACGTGATTTGGGCATGTCTTGGACAAAAATTGCACCAAATGTTGGAACAACTGCACCAACTCTTTTGAAGCATGCGCGAAAAAAAGGAATAATAGGCTATTAGATTTGTTATATTTGAGATAAAAATTGCAGACTATTTTTAACGCCTGAAAATCGCAGCAATCATCATAACAACTGGAATTATCTCAAGTCTACCAATATACATATTAATAATAAACATAGATTTTGCAATTGGATTCATTGAAACATTTGTAATACCTACAGATAAACCAACATTCCCCTGGGCACTACACGTCTCAAAGAAAATATCTTGAAGACTATAAGAAGTAACAGCCATGATTACAAAAACAGATGCGGCAAGACATATCATCCAAAGAAAGGATATTATCGCTGCTTCATTTACTATATCTCTTTTTTCATTAATTGGAATAGGGCGACCACCAATATTATAAGGAATTACTCTGTTTGGTGTGGAAGTTACCTTTTGTGCATTCCATTTTACTTCTTTAGCCAGAATTAAAAATCTAAATAGTTTGATACCTCCACAGGTTGCTCCTGCAGCACCACCAATTATCATAGCAGCACTCATTATAAGTTTAGAAGAGGCAGGCCATGTTGTAACACTAACAGTGGAAAAACCTGTGGTTGTTTGACTTGATGCAAACTGGAAAAAAGAATGTCTCAGCGAATCCCAAATACTTCCATTGTAAAATGATAGATTAATAAGAGTTAAACCTGCCACCCCAAGAATAATTAAGACAATAAGTGTGCGAAGTTGTACATCTGAAAAAAACTTGCGGAAACGACCTTTAAAAAGATTATAGTTAGCAATAAAAGCAGTAGCACCAAAAACAGTAAGCAATGTTATAATTATTTCAAGATAAATACTATTATATGCGCCAATACTTTCACTTTGAATCGCAAAACCACCTGTTGAAATAGCACACATAGCATGATTAATCGACTCCCAGATAGGCATACCAAACAAGGATAACAAAACTATACCAATAATTGTAAATGATGCATAAATCCACCACATGGAACGAATAGTGGATATAATACTGGGATGAATTTTATCCTCTCTTGCTTCAGAACGAAACAATGTAAAAGAACCCATCCCAGGTCGTGGTATAATTGTCAGTGTTAAAACAATAACTCCTATACCACCAAGCCACTGGGTAAAAGACCTATAAAACTGGATTGTATGAGATAAACCTTCTTCGCCCCCCCCAACATGGTTAAACCTGTAGTAGTCCAACCAGACATAGACTCGAAATAACCACTTAGAAAATCCAGTTTACTAATCATCATAAAAGGTATAACCGTAAACAACGGGATAAAAATCCAGCAAAGACCTGCAACAGCAACAGCATGTCTCAATAACGGATTTCTCTTTGTTCGCCCTATTACAAATTTTAAAAATAATCCTACCAGAGCCAATACACCAGAGGATAGTAAAATAGGGAGAATAGCATAATACTCTTTATAAAAAATTGGAATAAGAACAGCAAAGGTATTGATAATGCTAACAATAATAAATACTGAACCAAGGTCTCGGAATATTACCTTTAAACCACCCATCTTTAATGTTCTCCTACACCTAAGAAGAAATAAGTTTTATGATATATTAATCTTTACAGCAAATATTGTTATAACACTTTCTAAATTTTTTGGGTTTTTATCCAACAAAAAGAATTTGCCCTAAAAAAGTTAATTGTGTATATCTAAATTTCACTGTTTTAACGAATAGAAAGCAATTTTCAATATTTCGAATTGATTTAGTCATCTATAGTCATAAAAATTAATAGCACATGTGATATTATTATATTATAATTTTAACCGTCAGTCGTCAATCATTGGGCATGATACCGGTATTTTGGTGCTCAAATCCCTTCCCCTGCATATTATACTATTTCCTTTTATCACTTGTAAGAGAAAAAACAAATTTTATAGATTCCTCAAAGATGCCGCGGTCTTTAATGTAATCCTTTGAATCATTTCGTATGATAAGGACCCATTCGCGCATGTT
>JAFGPP010000032.1 GCA_016936135.1 Thermoplasmatota archaeon | reverse complement strand
TCCTGGGCGCTCCTGAAGAAGATACAGCATTGTCTGTTCTGCCTGCCCACTCCTTGTTATTAGAAGGAAAGGGATTTGAAGCGGTAGCGCTATCTGCTTTGGGGAGCTACGGGGCTATTGTTGTCTGTTTTTTGGTGCTGTTGCCGGTAAGATCGATATTTGGATGGCCGATATATTTTTATGAAACGTTAAAAGAAATAATGATATTTGTTCTCATTTCGATTTCAATTTTAATGATAGCTACAGAAAAGGGCAAAATAACTGATTTCGGAATAGAAGGAAAAAAACCCGCAATTTTTGGCATGCTGTTTGCCCTTCTAATATTTGCATTATCGGGGTTTTTTGGTTTGATTATTTTAAATTTTTCTGTAGATTCTCCTATTGGACTACCTTCGCCTGTGTTGTTTCCCGCTCTAGCAGGATTATTTGGGACCCCAACATTGCTAACTTCTCTAATGACGAAACCTAAAATTCCAAAACAAAAAACCGATGGTTTTAGTTTTGACTCAAAGGCAAAAAAAGCAACGATTATTTCGGTTTTAACAGGCAGTTTTGGCGGAATTTTAGTTTCGATTATTCCCGGCATTACATCTGCAACAGGCACCATCCTTGCAATGAATGCAAGAGGCGAATCTGATAAAAGACAAACCATTGTAACACTTTCAGCAGTAAACACTGCTTGTGCATTTTTTGTGGTAGTTGTTTTATTTGTTATTCTCAGGGCAAGAAGCGGTGCTGCCCTTGCCGCTCTGGACCTAATTGTGATTCAAGAATGGGTGGATTTAATGATGCCCATAAATTTAATTTATCTATTGATTGCGATGACTTTTGCTGGAATGTTGTCCTATTTTTCTACGATTTACCTTGGAAAATTGTGGGCTAAAAAATTTTCAAAGGTTCCATACCAAAAGGTAATACTGGCAACAATATTCTTAGTCTCAATTCTGGTATTTCTTTTTACTGGGCTTATGGGGCTTTTTATTCTTGTAGTTGCAACGCTCATAGGGCTCCTTCCAGTACAATGGGGAGTTAGAAGAAGTCATTGTATGGGGGTTTTATTAATTCCAATTATTATTCACTTTCTCTAAAAAGATTTCCTTCAATTTCGTTGGAAAATTTGTCAATTTTAACGTTATACTCCTTGCTTAAAAGAAGAGCAGCGATTTCCAAATTGATATTTTTTTCTTCTGCAATTATTTTTATTTTATCGATAATTAGATGTCTGGGTTTCTTTGTTTTTTCCATGATGCACCCAATGATATTATCATATGCTCCTTGACTTTCATTGGAGTTGATATTTAGACAATAAAGGGATGGCTGAAAACCGAGAGGGATACTTATCTTTTTGAATTCAAAATTGGGCGAAAGCATATCGCCATTTTTAATAATTAGTTGGTTTTTCACTGCCTTTTCTACAAATTCTTTGGATTCGGCTGGAGAAAACCATTTTAAATCCATTGACAGGGTAAGATAAAATTGAGAAACTGGGATAACATCTCTTCCAATTCGTTTAAAAACAAACGATATCACGATTTTCTCCTCAGAACTCATTGTTATACTTCCGTTTTCCTTGCCATGGGCGCGAATATTCCAGATATGCCGATTTTTTCCCAGTGACTATTTGATCTAATCTGGCTATTAAACAAGTAAATATTATTTTTAACCGCAAGATTTTTTAGATAACTAAGCGATATGAAATCAACATCTGATCGTTTTTCGTTAAGCATAACTATTGTTCCATCGAATGCATTAATTGAAAATGATTTAATATCTTCCATAAGTGAACTTTCTTCTATTGCCAGATATAAATTGCATTCTGTAAGTTCTCTGAGATGTAATATGTCTATGTGGCTCCCGATATCTTTTCTTATAGTAATTTTGTTTGCACCTGCCATTACAAAATCAACGACGTCTCCAGTTGACCGAGGCCCGCCGTCAATCCAGAGATCAGAAAATGAAGACAATCTTTGATAAATATCAACATTTGGCCTGTTTTTTCCAATTCCGTCGTAATCAATTACATAAAGGGTTTTGTCTTTATCATAATCAGTGATAAATTTTTTTGTTTCAACTGAAAATTCATAGTCATTTGATAAATAAATCTTGCCATTTTTGATATAAATATAATTTATAATTTCCACGAAAGGATAAGCGGCTTTAAAGATAAAATCTTTTTTAAAGAACAAAGCTAGGAAACATCTATTGATTTATGATCTCCTGGGGATCCAAACGCTTTTCAGTTTCTGCAATTTTTAGTCTAGTTTTAACAACTGTATCTGGGTTAAGTGATATGCTGTCTATGCCGCATTCAACTAAAAATTCAGCAAATTCAGGAAAATCAGATGGTGCCTGACCGCAAATTCCAACTTTTCTTCTTGGTTGATGTGCATGTGCAGTTTTAATCACCTGAGAAACAAGTCGCTTTACTGCATCATTACGCTCGTCAAAAATATGTGCGACAAGAGCAGAATCCCTATCAAGACCAAGGGTTAGCTGGGTTAGATCATTGGAACCTATGGAAAAACCGTCAAATATGTCTGCGAACTGATCCGCTACTATTACGTTGGAAGGAATTTCACACATCACATACACTTCAAGTCCGTTTTCACCCTGATACAAACCGTTTTCGTTCATAATTTTAATTACCTTTTTTCCCTCTTCAGGAGTTCTACAAAAAGGTATCATTGGTTTTACGTTTATTAAACCCATTTCATCTCTTACTTTTTTTATGGCTTGGCATTCAAGACTAAAAGCGGGTTTGAATTTTTCATCATAATATCTTGAAGCACCACGCCACCCAATCATGGGGTTGTGTTCATCTGGTTCGTAAAGAAAACCACCTACAAGATTTGCATACTCGTTTGTTTTGAAATCCGACAAACGGACAATTACATCGTTTGGGTAGAAGCCAGCAGCGATTTTGGCAATTCCTCTTGCAAGAGTTTCTACGAAAAACGATTTCTTATCTGGATACTCAGCACTTCTTTCCTCAATTTTTTGAACTGCTTCAGCAATTCTAGGATCTTCATGAGCCCTTTGCTTGAGACGGTCAAATTCTAAAAGTGCCAACGGATGAATTCCAATGTGTGAATTAATAATAAATTCCTCACGTGCAAGACCAACGCCGTCATTGGGTATCTTTCCCTGCTGAAATGCCTTTTCAGGCGTACCAACATTCATCATTATCATTGTTTTGGTTCTAGGTAAATTATAAAGTTCAACTTCATCGATCCTATATTTAAGCAACCCATCGTATATTCGTCCTACCCCTTCAGAGCAATCAATCGTAACATGCTGACCCTTTGTCATTTTCTCAGAACCGTCGCCGGTTCCTATTACACAGGGAATACCCAGCTCTCTTGAGATAATTGCAGCATGACATGTTCGTCCGCCCCTGTTAGTAACAATTGCACTTGCTATTTTCATAATAGGTTCCCAATCGGGATCAGTCATGTCTGTAACTAAAACTTGTCCTTTTTGGAATCTTCCAATTTCTTTTGCATCCTCTATGACATTTACATCTCCCTGACCAATTTTACTTCCTACTGCTTCTCCTTCAACAATAATATTGCCTTTCTCTTCTAGAACATATGTTTGAAGTTTTGCAACATCCTTCTGAGAATGTACAGTCTCGGGTCTAGCTTGAACAATGAAAAGCTTGCCGCTTTCTCCGTCTTTGGCCCACTCTATATCCATTGGTTTTTGATAATGATCCTCGATAATACAGGCCCATTTAGCAAGGGTCAATATCTCATCATCATTTATCACAAATCTTTTTTTATCAGCTTCGTTGACCCGTTGTTGCTCTGTTCCCTTTTCTCCATATATCATTCTTAGTTCCTTTGTTCCAATTTTCTTTTCTAGAATCGGCTTATATCCCTGGTTGAGGGTTGGTTTGAAAACATAGAACTGATCAGGATTTACGGCACCCTGGACAACATTTTCTCCAAGGCCGTATGCGCCAGTAATATATACTGCGTCACTAAATCCGCTCTCTGTGTCTATTGAGAACATCACACCAGAACTTGCAAGATCTGAACGAACCATTTTTTGTATTCCTACCGAGAGATATACGCTAAAGTGGTCGAATCCCTTGTCTACACGATAAGATATTGCCCTGTTTGTAAATAAAGAGGCAAAGCATTCACGTACCTTTTGTATTAATTGATCCTCGCCCCTGACATTAAGAAACGTTTCTTGTTGACCCGCAAAACTTGCATCGGGAAGATCCTCTGCTGTTGCACTGCTTCTAACTGCGACATCGACATTTTTACCGTATCTTTTTTCCATTTCCCTATAGTGGTTACGTATTGATTCTTCCAATTCAGGTGGTATGGAGGTGTTCTTAATCAACTCACGAATTTTTTGACCACGCTCTGCTAAATTGTGAACATCATGAGTGTTAAGATCGGAAAGTATTTCCTTGATTCTTACGTCAACTCCTGCCTTTTCTATCATATATTTATAAGCATAAGCAGTTACAGCAAAACCTCCTGGAACAGAAACACCCCGCTCTCCGAGATTTCGAATCATTTCACCTAAAGAAGCATTTTTACCGCCAACTGATGGAACATCCTCAATTTTGAGATCCTCAAACCACTTTACAAATTCTTCAATCATGGTATCTCTCCATTTATTTGAATCGGGTTAATGTCACTAGTATTTAAATACTTTTAAATCTTTGTTAACTTAGTTTAAAATAATTTTCACCTAATAAATTTTTAATAATCTATAGGGTATTTTTAATCTGGTCATAGCTACACCGCTTTGACCAAACCAGTGGGGGACCCATAACCGTCTCCCCTGCTGATACTTCTTTCTACATCCACTCAAATAAAAAAGGAGCCATTATTTTTTTGTAACTTCCTTCTACAAAAAACCACGATTTTAGGGGAGTCCTTTTTTTGCCAGTGAACGTGTATTCAAATTCCGTCCCTTGTATCTTTTATCATCAGTTTTTACTGGCCTTTTTCCTCTTATTGTATCTATTTTGATAAAAGCCAAAACAACCCAGCATGACGAAGTAACTGATTACAAGCATTCTTCCAGTTAATTGCGATACAAGGAACCCGTACCAGTTCAAGGCTATGCTTGCAAATTGAAGAAGTATTAGGTATACTATCAAACCAACAGGCCAACGGTCGGGGTGATGTTGAGGTTTCTTCTTAGTAATTAAACGATACCACAGGTCGTAAACCAGATAAATTATTATCGGAAATCCCGTAATCAAGCGTCCTATATCGCTTCCGTTTAGAAGGTTCAATGTCCATAAAGCAACAAATGGAACTAAGAGTAAACTAAAAATAGGGGCAAGCATCAATTCCTGCTTATCACGCTCATAAGCTCTAAACAAAAATACTATACTCAAGAAAGCATAGTAGATAATTGCAGAATAAACAACAAGGTTATCTATTAGTACTTCATCCATCATACGATGCTCCTGACTGCCTCAGCGAAAAAAGCCATCAAACCCATGTTGGCAAAGTAGCTTATTTTTATTCCTCCTCAATTATTGAATGAGCCTTTTTTTTGATTTTTTCGAGTAGCAAACCATAGATTGAGATAGTAAATAAAGGTATATGAAGAATTGCCACCCAAATTGGATATCCTGAAATTA
This sequence comes from Thermoplasmatota archaeon, assembly GCA_016936135.1. Taxonomy (GTDB): domain Archaea; phylum Thermoplasmatota; class E2; order DHVEG-1; family DHVEG-1; genus JAFGPP01. The sequence continues at coordinate 1,372 of JAFGPP010000032.1, read as the reverse complement.
TTAAGGGACTGCTCAAATTCAGAAGACCGAAATAAGCACCTACAATGCAAAGAAAGCGGTATGCCGGTTTGTAGATATTAGGATAGTAAAAAGTAAGAATATAAATCATGACTGGCGTGGTAAAACAGAATGCAATTCCATATTCAGACGTCAAGAAAAGTATCGGATTAAAGTCTGGCTGCCCAAGAACCGTCATTGGACTCCAAAATGCTAATATCGCTAATGGTACTGCCCAAAACCTCCATTTTTCTCTTTTCTCAGCTGTAAATTCAATCTCGTTTCGGTAAAGTGCTGGAATCCATAAGATGCCGGCGAAGAGAATTTGTAACAGATTATTTAATACGATTACTAATCCGTACTTTTCATTGATAGTTATATTCTGTGCAAACGCCATAAACACAAAATTAACTGCAAGATATGCATAAAAATATTTCATTACTTTTATGTTGAATTTCCAAAGAAGAATTACGAAGACGATTGTTATCAGGTGAAAAACAGGTGAAAGCCAAAGGTATGGAGTAAGCGATTCTCGGAGGACAAGTCCTACAAGGTCCCCTATTTGTCCGTAGGTTATAGGTTTACTTGTATATGGTGGAATAAAAAGAGGGATTACAAAAAGAATTATATAGAACCACCATTTTGAGGTAATTCCCCGGAAACGAAGTGATAGCATGTTATGCGAGTATTATATATTTCGTATATAAGAATATTAAAAACAAAAATTATTGATAATAACAAAATAAAAAATATGTCCAATTTTTACAGTAAAATATGGTTTTCCCATCCGAATGTAGCATTCCGTTAATCATTATCATACCGATAAGTTAGCGTTCAAATCCCTTCTACTGCATTATTACCAACCATAAAATAAATAATATATTGACATATTAGGTGTTTATCCAATGCTTATTTTTGTTCATGGAATGTTATCCAATGCTGATGTATGGAATCCCATTATCAATTATTTTAATGAGAGAAATTTTTCATGCATGGCGGTAAATTTAAAGGAAGGATTAAATCTGAGGATTACTCGTTTTCGAGATTATGCAAATAAAGTGAAGGATATAGCAACAAAAGACGATATAGTCATTGGACATTCAATGGGCGGTCTGATTGTCCAGAAAGTAGCAGAGGAAGTTGATATCAAAGGCGGCGTCGCTATATGCTCTGCAGCACCAAAAGGGGTGAAGTATCGTGGTAGTATTGTTCTCTCTTCTGCTAAGTATGCGCCACAAGTTATTATGGGAATACCGTTTAGACAGGATTATCAGTATGTTAAAAAATATATGCTGATTGGCATAGAAGAAGAAAAGGCAAGAAACATCTATGAAAAATTGGAGAAACAATCAGCAATTGTCACCTATGAATTAGG
>JAFGPP010000031.1 GCA_016936135.1 Thermoplasmatota archaeon | reverse complement strand
CGCCGAAGGTCGGATCAGTCAGCCGATAGGCAGATCCGCCATCCGGCGTGACCTTTCGGCTGACTGATCCGCCCACCGGCGTGATCTTGGTGGTTATGAATTTTCCGGGTTAGTAAATATCTTTAATAATTGAGTGGAGTTGTACCTATTTATAACGTTTGGATGAAGATAACTTTGTGAAAATGCGTAAGTTGATTTTGCTGAAATAAGATTTTGTAAAATATTTTTATTATAACTGGAAAAAATTTTGGGGGCAACATTCGTATTATTCTGCCAGAATAGGGACAAAATGTGTAACCCTCAACTCTGGCAAGTTCAGATTACGTTAGCAATGATTTTAAATTTGACCGATTGTGTGTTGATTATGATCATTTTATACAAAAAAATATACATAAGATTAAATAATTATTGACATGATAAAAATGTTTTCAGATATTTTGTCATAACTGAACAGTTGAAACCGACTTCCGCTTCAAGTATTGGTTTCACAAATGTAAGTTCATAAGCATTCAGATACTATTTCTCTTTCATTCAGTAGAAGATCCATCGATCTTTGACAGTATTGTTTTTTTCCTTATCTTTATTTTAGTGAAAAGTATAACATATTGTGATTTAATAACCCAAAATATTCGTAATATAATGAGGACATTCATTGGTCAATTTGTCACCTGAATATCATACAATTAAATTTTTTCAAAAAAAGAGATGAGTTATGTGTAAGGATATTACCAAATGAAATTTGCCGATAAAATTATTTTTGATACAATTGATTTAGTGAAAGATCAAACTAATTAGTTTGCAAAGTTTTTCTGGGATTTCAGTGTGCAGCTGATCTGTTTTTTTACTATGAAATGTAAGTGACCTGGCGGAGCTGTAAACGAAAACTATATATTTAAAATTCATTCCGTATTACTATTTCAAGCGAAATAAAATAAATCATTTGACGATGGCTGTTTTTTTATACACAGCATAATTTCCACTAACAGGATTGGAGTTTGTTATGATCAAAAAGGTATTATTATCGAAGTTTACACTTATTTTTATTTTTTCTTTAAATTCTCTTCTAGCTCAAACTCCCTATACACTTTGGTTCGAAGATTGGGAAAGTACTTGGATTGTAGACTGGCATGTAGATGGAGGTACATGGGAAGTAGGACTTCCTACCAGCGGTCCAGATACAACTTATAATGGATTGAATTGCGCTGCCACAATTTTAGCAGGTAATTATGCAGAGCCAGTGGACTCCAGATTGATTAGGCATACAACATTTGTAGTTCCCCCTGCATCTGATAATCCACGGCTTCGTTTTTGGCATTGGTATAATTTTAATGAAGCTGATTATGGAAACATCCAGATTAGTACGGATAATGGAAACAATTGGGAAACCATATCAACTTCTTACACATGGTCAGGTAGTGCAATATGGACTTATCCTTTTATTGATCTTTCCCCCTTTGCAGATTCAACAGTACAAATTGCTTTTTACTTTCATTCTCATAGAGTTGGGTCTTATTCAGATGTTGGCACAGGTTGGTATATTGATGATATTAATTTAATAACCGGTCCGATCCTATTTAAAAACACTGAAGATTTTGAATCAGGAATTGGAGATTGGGCTTCTGAAAGAGGAACCTGGGAAATAGGACCACCATCTAGTGGTCCTGGAAGCGCTTATTCTGAACAAAATTGTGCTGCAACAAATTTAAATGGAAATTATGCTGAGCCAGTGGATAGTAGGTTGATAAGCCCTTCTTTTGTAGTGCCTTCTGCTAGCGAAGATCCGGCATTGCAGTTTTGGCATTGGTATAGTTTTAATATTGCTGATTATGGAATAGTACAAATAAAAGTAAATAATAATCAATGGCAAACGATTTCAAATCAATTTACAAATACAAGTAGTGGTGCTTGGACTCCTTTTTATGTATCTCTATCAAGTTATGCTGATTCTACAGTTCAGGTTGCATTTAACTTTCACTCTCGCCAAGATGGTAGTTATTCTGATGTCAGTTCTGGTTGGTATATTGATGATATTAAAATTATTGGTTTACCGACTGGAGTAGCCGAAAGAAATGACAAAAATATTTCAGAAATTTTTGTTTTATACCAAAATTACCCCAATCCCTTCAATCCGTTTACTACAATTGAGTTTAGTCTCCCAAAAACTAGCAGGGTTATACTTAAAGTTTACAATGTATTGGGAGAAGAAATATCCACCCTTGTATCTGACAGGCTTGAGGCAGGCTCATATTCCTATCAGTGGGATGCCAGTAATCTTGCAAGCGGGGTGTATCTGTGCAGGCTACAAGCTTGTAATTTTACTGAAATAAGGAAGATGATTTTAATACAATAAAATTTTACAAAAATAGAAATCGGTCTGATTGAATTTTCAGCATTATGAAAAACCTGGTTCCGAAAACAACTAAATGTCTTAATTTTTTGACTTAATCAAAATCATTCTATTTTTTCATCTTGTTAATGCTAAATCGTAATTTTCAGACTATACATTTTTTATATTTGTCAACCCAAGTCTTTTATTTTCTTTTACAAGCGGTCAGCTGTCAACACATAGTTATTTTGTGAAAATAAAAAATCACTATTATTATATTTTTCAGAAAACTTGGTTTTCGCAATATTATCAATACGTCTTTTTCTTAATTAGATGGAGGTGAATATTAAATTGCCCAATTTATAAGAACAGGAGACATAACCCAAATCAACATATTACATTTTCAAATACTGTTTTTTGTAAAAACCAAAGTCTTTCTTGGATTAACAAGGAGGAGAATTAAAATGCAAAAAAAATGTGAAAGAATTCTATCAAAGAAGATTTATTTAGTTGCCCTTTGTATTTGGTTTATAATGCCAAGTGCCATTGCAGAGACTTGGATAAAAGTTAAGGTAACAACCGTTACCGGATGGCAGTATCAAAACGTGACAGTGGAAACAGTTCCTGATAAGCCATATATTGTTATTATTAACCCTGACGGGGCTACAAAACAAATATCAAGAGCGAATATCGCCCTAATTCTGGATGAAAACGGTAAAGATATAACTGCTATCGTATTTGAAGATACAGCCGGGACGGGAACCACAACAGGCGACACAGAAAACATATCTCAATCAGATGATCCCAGCTCGCCTAATATGTCATTTAGGAAGTCAAGTGACAATACTCCTATAACCCCTTGGCATTCGCGCGACCTAATTTATGGTCCACGATATAAGGTTGCATTATTAGCAGGTGTTGGACACAGTATGACGACTGGTGAGTGGTTTGAAGGGCTCACCAGTGGCCAATCTTTCAATGTTTGTGGGCGTATGAACTTGGTTGACAATATTTACATCGGGCTCGGCTATCGGTACCAAACACTTGGTATCGACAGTGACATGGAAAACTCTTTTTTTATCTATGATGAATATGGATATCCAAGCTCTTCAGTAGATGTTGACTTCAATGTCCATTTAAACGAGACATACTTCCTGATCGGTTTTATAACTGAATCATCGACATACAAAAGTCCATTTGGATTTATAGAAGTTGGCTTAGGTGCAATAGATCATAATTTTGAGGTAACTCTAAGTCAAGGGACAGAAGTTGTTTCTGCTAGTTCGGATGAAAGTAAGTTTGGACTCCTTATGAGTTTAGGTGGTGTTCTCCCATTTAATGAAACCTTCGGCTTGTGTTTTGATGGAAATATAAGACTTACAGGTCAGGGAGATTCCGATACTTATGATGACTACTATGAAGGAAGTTCTGGTGCATTATATGGTTTTGGAATTAGTCTTATTATAATGCTCGGTAAATAAAATTTTCTAGAAAAAATCATACGTTAGGAGGATACCATGCGTTTCCCAATTATCTTTATATTTGTTTTAATTTCAATAGCTTCACTATTTAAGTGCGCAACTAGTACCAGACCAGTAGTGACCGGAGCGACCGGAAAGGCGGATTTTGAAGAAACGATGGCTAAAGGTGAAAGAGTATTTCTGCTTCCTCCTCAAATAACCTTTGAAAGCGCCAGTACTGAAAAGATTCTACCAATAGATGCCGAAAATAAAACTCAAATAAATATTATTATGACATCTACAGCTTTTGAGGAGCTACATAAAGCAGGATTCCAAGTTTTAACTCAAGATAGCCTCAAATCCGATTCAGAATTTGTTTCAGGTACTATTATTCAAAGGCTTACTGAGGAAGCTCGTGTCCTTACCAGCCAAACCAAAGACAAGAGTCCCTTGTTACCACTATTGAACCAGCTTGCCGATATATCAGGTGCCAACATCCTCTGTGTTCACACGGTTAGAGCAAAAATCGGGTCTGGAGCCACTTATAATAGTCAAACAGGTTCCATGGCACAAGGGACAAACTCTTCTGCAATAAAAGTGATTCTACTTTTTTTAGAAAATGGTGATATGTTATGGAGGAACGAAGCTTTTGTTAGAGATGAACCATCAAGCCGTAATTTCCGGAAAGCAGTTAAAATGCTTTTTAAAATTTCAAAATGATAGGAGGAAATAAGTAATGGGAAATTCAACTATTAAGCCGTGCATTATTCTAATAGGATTGTTTTTATTTTATATTTTTCTTGGTTGTGCTGCAAGGCCAAAAGTGCCTATTTTTGCTGATCCTGATCTTCACAATATGAAGTTTGAATCACTAACAATCTTGCCAGTTGTGGATCGAAGAGTTGACAAATCTTATAATCTTGACTTTGAGAGCACTATTGGCAACAGAGTTGAAAAAAAACTTGTAGATAAGGGATACACAGTTATTAGACCAGGAGCCTTTTCCGACACTATTCAAGTCTCCAATTTAGAGGTTGCAGAGATGGAACCTCATGAATTAAAAGCACTTGGAGAAGAAAATACAAATTATATGTTCGTAGTATACCTGGACGATGTTTCAAGTAAGACAGCTCTGGGATATTCGTTTAAAATAGAGTGTACGGCTCTGTTGGTAAATAAACAGACAGGAGCAATGCTCTGGAAAGATAAAGGTATTGGAACTAGAGGACAGGGCGGTTTGATCGGTTGTTTACAATCACCGATGGTTAAAACTGAGGCCATAAATATATGTGTTGGTAGTATGCTGAGCAGTTTTCCAGACAATCCGACAAAAGCGGATTAAAATTCTGCCGGAGTCTCAAAGGTCGTTTAGTCAGAATTTACCATTCGTTAAGAAATTTTAATAAACAAAACGGCTCAGTTAATTTTATTAATTTGTCAATAAACCGGAGTTTTCCGGAAAGGGATAAACTCGCCTTCTAAATTTTCTTTGTAATGATCTAGCCTGCTTAATTCATAAAATTTTTATTTAACAATTTTTGGCGATATTTTTTACTGATTCACGGTTATTTTCGAGTTTTTATTTTTGTGTGGAATTTTCAAACAGGTAAATGGTGTTTAAATAGTCATATTTTCTGCAT
>JAFGPP010000152.1 GCA_016936135.1 Thermoplasmatota archaeon | reverse complement strand
ATGATGAATAACTGGAGCGATGACCTTAGAAGAGACCCGCCGATCTGGGTTCAAATCCCAGTGCTCCCATTCTATTGACAATTTATTGTTTTATATCCCTAAAATATCTAAAAAATAGATTTTTAGTCAGTCATTTAAATAACTTTTATTAAATTTGATTACAAACTGGCGAAAGGCAGAAAAATTAAAGAGGGATAACGAATTACCTCGATAATGCTTATAAAACAAAGGACGTGCATATATGATAAAACTTGATTTAAAAAAACTTAACATCTTTACGATTTTTTCATTGCTTTTATTATTAGCAGGTATTCTTTTCTATATCTATTGGGGAATTAGATTTGGTGTATGGTATGATGTTGGGATTTATTCAATCACAATTGTTTTAGTTTTAGGAGGATTCTTGGGTACAATCCTTACTCTTATGGAAACTTCTCAGGATTGAATCATCTGCCAATTTAAAACAGGATTTTTTGTCGCTCCCACATCATCGACACGCCCAACAGCAGTATTTTTTGGGGAGTTTTTAACCAATTCAAAATCTTCCTTTGCAATTTTTATCATAGTTTCTATGTAATGGTCTAGTTCCTCTTTCGACTCGGTTTCGGTTGGTTCTATCATTAATGCTTCTTTTACTATCAACGGAAAGTAAATTGTTGGAGGATGCAATCCATAATCTAATAATCTTTTTGCAACATCTAGTGCCCTTATATCCCTTCTTTTTTTCAAATCCTCACAACTCAAAACAAACTCATGTTTTCTATTTTTCTTGTATGGCATAACATAATTTTTTGAGGCAGTGATTTTATCCTTCATATAGTTTGCATTTAACACAGCGATTTCTGATGCTTCCTTTAAACCATTTCCACCCATCAGAAGAATATAAATGTAAGCTTTCAATAGAACCGAAAAATTTCCGTAATGAGCCTTTATTTTACCAATGGAATAGGGAGTATCGTAATCAAAATAATATTCCCCATAATTATTTTTGCAAATACGTGGAACCGGAAGGAATTTTTCAATTTTCATTTTTACTCCAACTGGGCCACTGCCCGGTCCCCCACCTCCATGAGGTGTAGAAAATGTTTTATGCAAGTTTAGATGAACTATGTCAAATCCCATATCTCCTGGACGTGCTTTTCCCATTATTGCATTCATATTGGCACCATCGTAATAAAGTAGAGCACCAGATTTATGAACAAGTTTTGATATCTCAAGGATTTCAGATTCAAATATTCCAAGGGTATTTGGATTAGTAAGCATAAAGCATGCTGTTTTTTCAGACAATGTTTTTTCGAGAGTATCAAGATCAACAGTTCCTTCAGAATTTGAGGCTATTTCTATAATATTGTAGCCTGCCATAGCCGCACTTGCGGGATTTGTACCATGTGCGGTATCGGGAAGAATCACTTCGGTACGGTAATTGTCGTTATTATAATCATGATACGCCCTTGCAAGAAGCAAACCTAGGAATTCCCCTTGGGCACCAGCAGCTGGTTGTAAGGAAAAAAAATCCATTCCTGTTATTTCTGAAAGCATTCTTTCAAGCTCAAATAATATTTGAAGGTTTCCTTGGATGGTTGATTCATCTTGATGAGGATGAGTTTCAGAAAAATGTGGCCAGGCTGCTATTTCTTCACAAATTTTTGGATTATACTTCATTGTGCATGAACCAAGTGGATAGATGCCAGTATCTATTCCGTAATTCATCTGGCTTAATCTGTTGAAATGCCTTACGACTTGCGTTTCATCAAGGTTTGGAATATTAATTGCTTCAGTACGTTTGATTGAATTTTGAAACTTGTCAATTTTTGTTTTATTTTCCTTAATTGAGGTAGATAAAAGTTCATTTAAAAGAGGTTCATCAAATCTGGCTGATCTATACATCTGAAACCTCCCTTAAAGCTTGAACGAATTTTTTTATATCTTCGTCTTCGTGCATCTCGGTAATTCCCACTAGGAAGCAGTTATTTAGTTCAGGATACCATGGTGATAGTATTAACCCACCGTGTATTTGCTTTGCCAGCAAGTTTTTATTGATTTTATCTATTGGTTTTTTTGAATTTACTACGAATTCGTTGAAATGAACTCCAGAAAATTGTTGAGTAAAACCATCAATTGAAGTAATTGCATCGCATAATTTCTTTCCCATGTCAAAATTCTTTTTACTTAGTTTTTCAAGACCTGTGCCACCTAACCACGATAAATAGGTGCATGCAGCTAATGCACATAATCCTTCATTTGTGCATATGTTGCTTGTTGCTTTTCCTCGTCTGATATGTTGCTCCCTGGTTTGCAAAGCCATGCAAAAAGCTCTTTTGCCTCCGCTATCCTTTGTCATGCCAATAATCCTTCCAGGCATTTGTCTTAAGTAATCCTTTTTACAGGCAAAAATGCCAAGAGAGGAACCGCCAAAATCCATTTGGTTGCCTAGATTTCTGCCTTCCCCAATTACAATATCTGCACCATAATCGCCGGGGCTTTTAGTAATTCCAATTGAAAGAGGATCTATTCCAACAACAAGTAGGGCACCAACATCTGTGCACATCTTTTTTATTTCGGATACCGAATCTTCGAAAATCCCAAAAAAATTCGGATTTTCAATGTAAATACCAGCGGTGTTATTGTCTAGTTTCTTACTTAGAATGTCAAGGTTTATTTTACCCGTTTTTGGGTCATATGAAATTTCAATAATTTCAATATTTGGACCCTTTGCATAATTGCAGAGGATTGATTTTTTTTCCCAAAAGATATTACCAGGTATGAGAAACTTATCCTTTTTTGTAATCCGTGCTGACATTAAAACCGCTTCAGAAAGAGCTGTGAAACCATCATAAAGAGAACAATTTGCTACATCCATTCCGGTAATTTCAGTAATCATGCTTTGATATTCAAACATGGCTTGCAAGAATCCCTGACTTGCCTCTGGCTGATAAGGCGTGTATGCAGTGTAGAATTCTGATCTAGATGTAATTGCTTTTACAACTGGAGGAACAAAATGTTGTTTAATTCCTCCGCCCAAAAAACTTAAAATTTTTGACGCTGGAATATTTTTTGCCGATATTTTTTTAAGTTTCTGATAAGTTTCCTGTTGAGACAAGCCGTCATCCAAATTCAATCCTTTTATCCTAATTTTGTTTGGTATATCCAGGAATAGATCATCAATTCTATCCAGATTAATTTCAGTAAGCATTTCCTGTTTTATTGAAGAATTTGGGATAAATTTCACTTTAACTCCCCAAGCACCGAAACATCATGATATTAATGAAACTTATGCAATTTGATTAATTGAATTCATTTAGTGAAATCTTTAAAAGTACATATCAAATGACAAATTAATGCCCAATTATACATTTAAAAATGGCGCTATAAAGGACATGCCAATTGGTAAAATCGTTTGTCTGGCAAGAACCTATAAAAAACATGCCCAGGAAATGCAATCCGAGATTCCAAAAGACCCAATAGTCTTCTTAAAGCCTGCTACTTCAGTGATATTTAATAAAGATTCTATAATAATTCCATCGGAATCATCTTATTTACACCATGAGGTTGAGTTTGGAATAGTTATAGGAAAGAAATGCTCTAGGATGGCAAAGAAATTTGTGCTTGATTATGTATCTGGATATCTTGTTGGTCTAGATATTACTGCTCGCGATATACAAGCTGAGGCCAAAAAAAACGGATGGCCTTGGACAATTTCAAAGGGATTTGATACCTTTTGCCCCATCAGTGAAGTTATTTCAAAAGATGAAATTACAGATCCAAATAATGTTGATTTTTCGTTAAAAGTTAATGACGAAATAAAACAAAAGAGCAATACGAAAATGCTGGTATTTACAATAGAAAAATTGACTGAATTTATTTCTCATATAATGACACTTGAAAAAGGGGATTTGATATTAACTGGAACACCGGAGGGTGTTGGACCAATAAAAGAAGGAGATATATTAAAAGCCGAACTCAAAGGATATTGCAATCTTCAGGTTAATGTAATAAAACGTGGCAAATAAAAACTATTCTTTACAGTAAGTATTCCTTTTTAAAGGAAAAAAATCAAAGGGAAGTAGACCCCTTAGATTTCGTTGTTTTTAATTTTTTCTTTTAAAATATCAAATTGTTCTCTGGTAAGGGTACAAACGTTATCTTTTTCTCCGATTGTAACCTGATTATCCTGTATGTCTACTACAGGACACTTTGGCGGATCACATACTCCATCATTACATAGTACTATTCTCATAGTTTCTCTCCATTGTTCACAATTGTTATTATATAAACGTTCTATAATTTAAAAAAGTTTCGCCATTATCGGTACTTAATTTTAAATATATTGCTTAACAACAAACGAATTTCTATCAACTGCCGACACAATTCTTGGTCCAGTCCT
>JAFGPP010000151.1 GCA_016936135.1 Thermoplasmatota archaeon | reverse complement strand
TGAAGAATACCTTGCAAATCTTGTAAATAACGACACTGCAAATTTAACCAAGATTCTAACTTACCATGTTGTATCTGGTAAAGTAATGTCAACGGATCTAACTGATGGAATGAATGCAACAACCCTTGAAGGTACAACAATCACAATAAAAATAAATGGGACCGAAGTAATGGTAAACGATGCTAATGTTACAACCGCAGACATTGTTTGCAGTAACGGTGTAATCCACGTTATAGATAAAGTGATCGTGCCTACCTGATAAAAATCAGAAAAAAAATAATTAGGCAGGTTAGAAAAAGCCTGCTTCCTATTTTTTAATTTTTGAAAATTGTTATAAATATCCACCAATTGCTAGACTTGGATCACCAATAAGTATCCAGGATTGAACAACCTGGGCATCAATCCAAGAATCGTTTATTAATTCTTCAGTTGAAGCGCTCCAATGTACTGGATATGTATCTATGTAAGCGGTGATTGCAGCTTTCCAGGTTTCCCCAAGTATTTCTATGTCTTTTTGTCCGTATTGGTTGAAAAAGAATACTTCAAGTTCGTTGATTCCTCCCTCAAAACTGGCCTTGTCTTCTTTTGTGAAACCAAGAGCTGTAGTGCCAAGGGTTCCAATAGATCCACCGCCAATTTTTCTAGTCATTCTCCATCCCCAACATTCAAAGGCGACCTCTCCGTGATATATGGATATCTTATCAGTAAATTTTAGAATGGAGACATCAAACTGACAATTATGACAGCCACTTACTACACAAACCGGATATTTTTTGTTATTGTTTAGTTTCCACATGTTTTGGGTTGTTAAACCAGTAATAAATTTTTTATTGTTAGGGGGGTGATTCCCCCATGTCGTTGGGTTTCCATGACCTACAAAATACAAGAATCCACAGCCGTTACTAACAGTCTTGATAACATCAGATTGTCCTGTTAATGTGCCGTCTGAGGTAAAAAGCTTTATTGGGTCGAATCCACTCATATTTTCAAGAGCAAGATCCCCGTAGAATTCGCCTTCGTATCCTACCCATTCAGGATTTTCTATTTCAGGATAAGTGTCACCAGCAATAACTACCATGTCGTTGAACCAAGCACCATTTTTACCAATTGTCTCATATTCGATGATTTTATCAACCATGATTTTTACCTCAAAAACATTGCGACAAGGTAACCTTCCTAAAGCAATATCGGGTTTTAAATCAATGTTTGTATCTTCTGGAATCTCTCCTGAGTACCATTCTGCATAATTACCGTCCCCGTCGGAATCCCAACTTGAAAAGTTGACGCCAGATTCGTCATAAATGTCGGCATAGTATAGATCACTAATAAAATGGGATTCAAAGCTATTGCCCATCTCAATATGACGCACTGGTAGATACCATAATGGCAATTGTCCAATGGCACCGCCCACTAAAAGGACATATTTAGTTTCCCATCTCTCAATTGCTGATTTTATAAAATATTTGATTTTTTCAGGTTGGTCCCTGCCTGGTTGGGAATATTGACTTGCGTAAATTTCATCCAATGTAACTATGTTAGTAGAAATACCTCTGTTTATCTTGTGGGTCAACAACGGGGTCAAGGAATTTTTAAAAATTCTAGGTGAAATGATTAACAGTGAATAATCTGAACCTTGATTTTGAACTGAAATTAAATTTTCAACTTGTTTGATTGAATTTATTTCCATGGCAATAGACGGCACCATGGACATTACAAGCAAGATTGTTATTGCCCCAAAACATATTATCTTAAGATTTTTGTGTTTATACATTTACAAAGCCCCAAAATTAATTAATATTCAACTTAGTTAATAAATTTTTACCTATCAATTTATATTTTTGTTTATTCAATAAAAATTTTAAGTATTTTCGTATCCTCCGATTTTTAAACTGGGATCGCCTAATAAAGCCCATTGTTGAACTGTCTTTGCATCAATTGCAAAATCCCAAGCAGCAGGAGTATTCCAGTTGATTGGGTATGCTTTCAAATAATCTGTAATTGTTTTTCCCCAAACTTCCCCCAATATCTGCGTTTTATTTACTCCGTATTCCCAAAAAAATGTTGGTTCGAGATAATCACCGGCTCCACTATTAGAATCCTTGTCCTCCTTTGTCATTCCTAAACCAGTACAACCGATAGTTGCAATGGCTCCACCACCGATTTTTCTAGTCAGTTTCCATCCCCAGCATTCAGGAATCCATGTAAAGTATGCAAAAGGCTCCTCGAAAATTTTTTGAAAATTTACGTCAAATTGGTTGTTGTGACATCCCCCAACAACACAAACCGGTAGTTTTATTCCATTAGTTAATAAAGACATACTAAGAATCGATAGCCCGTTTATCCAAGTTGTTTTATCTTCAGGTGGGTGTGTGCTCCATTTATACGGATTTGCGTGACCGTCAAAATATAGAAAACCACAGCCTTTGTTTATTGCTGAGATGATGTCCCAGGGCCCTTTAAGAGATCCATCTGAGGCCCATAAAATTACAGGTGTAAAAGCAGACATATTTTCTAGCACATGAAGTGTGTTTTCCTCTCCCTCGTTACCAGGATATTTTGGATATGTGTCCCCAGCAGCGACAACAATTTTATTAAACCAATCCTCTTTATAGGTTTTAGACTCATAGTCGATTATTTTATTTACCATTATTTTTACTTCAAAATTATTTCTGCATGGAAGTCGCCCAACGTAGACATCTGGATAAAGATCTATGTCCTTATCTTCAGCTTGAGTTGAAATGCCATCGTCAAGCCATTCTCCAAATATCCCATCACCATCGTTATCCCAACTTGAAAAATCACCATTGACATCGTAAATATCTGCAAAATATAGTTCGGATATTAAGAAAGGTTCGTTAAAACCACTGTTTATATCTTGATTATAAATATAACGAACAGGCATTTTTTTGTAACTACCAACCAAAAGAACGTATTCTATTGCCCAGTTATCATAAGAGTTTTTTATAAAAAACTTAATTTTTTCGGCATTGTCTCGACCATACCAATACATTTCCTCGTAGACCTTTGAAAGTTTTTCTAATTTTGTAGATACTCCATATTTCTCCTTATGGTTAACTAGAGGTTGCAGATCATTTGAAAAATCATCAGGACATAATATTAGAAGATCAAAATGCTGAAAATCCCCTAAAATATGACTTGAATTTTTTGATGGATTTACCCCTTCAAGTTCAGCAAATAATGAAGGCATCGATGACACTATTATGATAAGTGCAACAAAAGAAGAAATCACCATCTTTTGATATTTTTTATTAGTCATAAATTTGCCCCTTCTAAAACAATCATTTTTAATATGTATATCTAATTATAAAAAATTATCCTAATTAATGTAATGAATAATTTAACAAAGATTATTTTATTAAAAAGGCATTGTCCAAATAATGAACCAAAGTATATGCAAGAATTTCTGTTATCGGAAAAATATAAAGAAAAATATCAGAGTAAAAGATGAACCGGGTGAATTAAAACTGGTTATTTTTGATATGGATGGGGTAATTGCAGATACGATTAGTTCCTGGAAATATATTCATAATTATTTTGGCTGTTCTAATGAAAAATCCGTTTCACAATACCTTCAAGGTAAGATAACTGACGAAGAATTCATAAAAAAAGATGTTTCTCTTTGGAAGGAAAATGGTAGACCCATAAGGAAACAGAAACTTACTGAAATATTGTCAAGGGTTTCCGTTATGAAGGGAGCCAAAGAATGCGTGGATTTTTTAAAAAAGTATGGAGTAAAAACTGCAATTGTAAGTGCCGGTCTTGATATTTTAGCTGAAAGACTTGGTAAAGACCTCAAAATCGACTACATCTTTGCCAATGGAATTAAGACAGACGGTAATGATTTTCTGACGGGGGAAGGTATAGTCAGAGTTAGGCTTATGTATAAGGATAAAAAGATAAAAGAACTCTCAGAAGATCTCGGCATTGCATTTAAAAACATTGCTGCAGTTGGTAACTCTTGTTTTGATATTCCAATGATGGAAATATGTGGTTTTGGGATTGCATTTAATCCTGGAGATGATTGTGTTAAAAAGGAAGCTGACGTAATCGTTGAAGGTTTCGACCTATCCAAGATAATTCCATATTTTTTGACTTTAATAACAAATCCAAATCAATCCGGCTGATTTGATTTAGCTAGCTTCTTTCTCAATCTTTCAAAAAGTGTAGTTTTAGATTCCAAAATTCCAGTTAAAAATTGAACCTGTTGTTGGAGAAAGTCTTTATCCTTTTTTAATTCATTTAATTGTGATTGTAAAATAGAAATTAGTTCATCTTGATATTGATTTTTTTGTTTGAGGGGAACAATTTCAGTGTTATACAAAGTGCTATAAACCTCTGCGTATACATCATCAGAAATATCTTCTTGATGTATTATCGAACTTTTATTTTCCTTTTTTAAATATTGTACAATAGCTTCTTGAATAATTTCGTTTCTGGGAAGTTTATGGCTTTGAATCTGATCAAAAAGCTCTTTGTCTAGTCTAATAGCAATTCCTTTGGTTTCGCCCATAATTTCCCCCTTGTCAAATGTAGATGGTATATGCCCTTCTTGAATTTATATTATTCTGATAAGAAAATGAAAAGTACTATTTTCTGAAAAATCTAGTAAGTTGGGATACCTTCTTCTATTAAATCCTGCAGAATTTTGACAATATTTAGAACTAATATAATTAAAACTACTGGCAATGCACTCATAATGGCTAGTCCAATAATAGAATGAACGATTAATGACAATCCACCAATAAGTGAACCCAGCGCAGGAATTATCCTTAGGACAATAACTGAAAAAATCGGAGAACCTATTGTTGAAAAAATTTTAAAACCCAACTTTGTCATCAAGCCTAAAAAGATTATGAAAAGGCCTGTGAGTGTTAGGACTCCCTGAATCCCAGCAACTGACAATATCGTAAGTTTAATTATTGCTAGTATGGTGCGAATCAACCCCAATATTAAACTTATTGCTCCTGTAATTATCCCTTTTAATAGAATTATTGGTAATGTTATCAATAGATTAATAAATCCTATAAATTTTTGGATTATGATTTCCGAAGTTATCTGTGTATCTGAAGAAAAAAGTAAGTTATTTGAAACGTAATTTTTCTTATTAAAAATCGAATTAAACTTATTTTCTAACGTTATTTTTTGGATAATTTGATTTATTGTTGTTTTCTCAAAATCTTTGTTTTTTATTA
>JAFGPP010000030.1 GCA_016936135.1 Thermoplasmatota archaeon | reverse complement strand
CAGTCCATAAACGCTCATCAGTCAACTTATCCCCAAAACCTCTTTCAAATCCATCTTCATCGATGGTAATATGTTGACGGCTGGTGTGCTGTGTAAGTATGCATTGATAGGCACCAAGCAGAAAACCGCCGGTTCCACAAGCAGGATCTCCAATCGTTTCTCCAAGTTTTGGGTTAATCAATTCACACATCAGTTTTATAATATGGCGAGGTGTACGAAATTGTCCATTTTTACCGGATGATGCGATTTCAGATAGAAAATATTCGTACATATCTCCCTGGGTGTCATGAAATGTCTGTCCTGCCTGTATTTCTTTTTCAATCTCGATATAAATAGAATCAATGATAGTGACCGCTTCTACTAGAAGTGCAGGCTTGGGAATAATAAAAACGGCATCAGCCATGTATTCAGCAAAAGTACTATTTTTACTATTTATCTGTTTAATAAAAGGAAATACTTTTGTTTGAACGTGAGAAAGCATTTCACCACCTTCCATTTGCTTGAAATGACTCCAACGAAGCGTTTGTTTTTTAATTTCTTCATTTGTTAAGGGAGAAGCAAATGCACCTTCAAATATGGAAGTATATTTTTCTCCGGTCCACTCCGCATCCTTTTTAAGTTTGGAGTCTATTTCGTCTAAACGACGCATAAATAACAAATATGATATCTGTTCGATGGCTGTTAAAGGATTAGCAATCCCACCGCTCCAGAAACTATCCCAGAGCTGATTAATTAATGATTTCATTTTTACTGTTAGCATAAAATCTCCTATTTCAATGATACGGGGAGGGGGAATCGAACCCCCTCATGCTCTCTACCGTGAAGCAATATCTCTTATAATACAAATAACATGGCTTGCAACGATACAAGGACAAAGACAAACCTGTCCCCGCGCGAGAGCGTCCACGCACGCTGCACATATTTGAAACATTTTAAATGCTCCTTTCTTGAGTAGATTAGCTATAAAACTAACCGCCCAAGTCATGTCTAATGTAATAGTTAAAGAGATATTGCCTTTCACGCTTTTATAATCTTCTAATAATTATCTTTTATTATACATTTATATATTTTCTAACTTGCAATTTTTTGAGTTAATTCGAGAATTTCATCTATTTCCCGAGGTTTAAAAACACCTCTAATCCCTTCGGGATGCAACTGAGTAAATGGTGCGCTGATAAGGTCTTTCTTCTTTACAATACCGCGTTGTAATACAAATGTCTTTAAGGTTAAAATAAACTGAATTTGCTTTTCACCGTAATTATTGTGCTTAAGTAAAAAATCATCAAAAGCAATGGATACAGTTTCCGTAAATGTTGCTATTTCTTCAATGCCTAAAATGTGCTTAATAAACTGAATAAACTTCGCGCTTCTGTTATCGTAAACCTCCCGCAAGATATACTCAGTTACATGCGGATAATGCTCTTTTAAAATATTAGCCAATTCATCTATTTCTTTATTGGTTACATTATCTCCCTGAGAAATTTTTTGGAGAACAGGATTTGACTTTACAAGTTCGCGAATAAAATCTTCAACTTTACGGCGGTATTTATCGACGGTCATCCGTTCATGTTGAGGCCCAAATTCAACGGTTTCTTTAACAGTTAAAAGATCTTGAATATTGAGTTTTTTCTCTGGAATTTTCTCAGTTTGTCGATATTTCATAAGAGGTGCAAGACGCACGATCATTTCATCCAGATCATCATCTGATGCTGTTATCCAGAAATGGTTTGATTGCACTTTTTCAACCCAGACTCGTTCTTTTGCTACTATATTTACCGTTAACGGTAACTCGCTGACTTTTTCAATGATTATATCCTTAAGAATTTCAAATTTTTCGTCATCACTCATGATGCGGGCTATTTGAGCTTCGGTACCATCCAACTCGAAACGCATCGCCTTAAAATCAGCATTTGAAAGCACACGCATAAGCGGGCTAACATACATGCGTAAGTAATCAAGTTTTCCATCCGTTATATTAATCCAAAAATTGTCATCCATTACTTTTTCTAAGTATTCCTGATTATCTAAAATAACAATGGAGTTTTTCGGTAATTCTTTTATATTCTTCCTAATAGTATTAATTGTTTTTTGTACTATTGCCGCCTCTTTTTTCTTTTGGGAAACAAAAAGCTTATTGATATGTGCTTCAAAAAGTCTGACCGGAAGCGGACGTGTTTCTTTCGGTTCTTTTCCTTTCGGAGTCATCTTGAAATATTCAAAATTCTCCCAGCAATCTATAATTAAAAATTTCTCTTTTTTGGGGCACCAAAATTTTATGTCATCCGGATCAAGAACCCGTGTACCGCGGCCAATCATCTGCCAAAATTTCGTGTAAGAAAATACTGGTTTAGCAAAAACAAGATTTACAATTTCACGCACATCAATGCCAGTATCCAGCATATCAACACTAATGGCAATGCGAGGCATATCTTTTGTTTTAAACCGATCAAAAATACCGCCTTTGCCATGAACACCCTTAACATCTGAAATAATAACTTCCGCAAGCTGCCCTTTGTATTCAGGGTAAAGACCGTTAAAGACCGCACATAATCTATGAGCATGTTTTTTAGAGATAGCAAAAAATATCGTTTTTCCGGGAAGAACTCCATTAGGATCTTTGATACACTCTTCCATAAATTCACGCACAATAACCGCGTTTGTTCCTTTATTTGTCACTTTTTTCTCGAGTTCAGTACCCTCAAAATTAAATTCATCAAGATCCTCCCCTTCTCGAATCAACCTGTTTTTTTCTGCTTCAGCTATTGTTTTGCTATTAATTCCTTCCTGTTGGAACTTGGTTCGTAGTTTTAAAACTTCAAAATCAGATAAATATGGCGGAATATTATAAATCGCTTCTTCATATGAATATGCAAATGTTGGCAAGCCATCTTTACAATCAAATAATTGAAAGGTATTGTGATCTATTGCATTTTTTGGTGTTGCTGTAAGTCCCAGTTGTACCGCATCAAAATAATCAAAAATATTTTTATAAACGTTATAAATTGAGCGATGGCTTTCATCAGCTATAATCATGTCAAAATAATGAGGACTAAGAGGACAAAGATCCTGTTGTATTAGATTAAGCATCATTGGGTAGGTTGCACAATAAATCCTTCTATTAGGAATAAACTTAATTTCACCTGTTTTCGGCCAAATAGGTGCATTAGGTAAATATTGCTTAAAAGTATCCAATGCCTGTTCTCTTAAAGCAATGCGATCAACAAGGAATAAGACCTTCTGAATCCAATTAGACCGCATCAATACGTCAAGAAGTCCCATGCAGGTTCTTGTTTTTCCTGTACCTGTTGCCATAACTAGAAGAAATTTCCGATATTTCTTCTCAACACGTTCGAGCACAGAACGAATTGCCTGAATTTGATAAGGGCGCCCCACAATATTTGTATTAATTAATTCGCTTGAAAGCACTTTACTATTTTCTCGTAAAAACTGCATTCGCTCTAAATCTGTAATTGTGGGAAAGCCGAAGATTTTTCGTGGAGGATAACGCTCAGTATCCCAGAAGAATACATCGTAACCATTCGTATAAAAAACAAAAGGCATTGGACCACCGTCGTTTGATTTTTGTATTTTTTCGGCATAGTTACGTGCTTGTTCTTTTCCAATTTCCGCATCAACTGCTGTCTTTTTTGCCTCAACAACTGCAATTGATTTACCTTCTTTTGAAAGAAGAGCATAATCAACAAAAAGATGTCCTTGGTATGGTGATTGGGAATCATTTATTCGTTGATTAGATAAACCAGGTAAACCACACCAGATATCTAGCTCTTGAGTGACTAAGGAAGGGTTTAAAACATCCCATCCAGCAATTTTTAGCCTTGCATCAATTAACTCTTTTCTTGTTTGTGCTTCGTTTCTAGTCATATTCAATTTTTTAATTCCTCTTAAAAAATATAAAATAGTAACATCGTCACCAACAATGCATCAAGGGAAAGTTTTTTCCACAATTTCAAGATATACAATCAGCTTATTAAATTGTCATTAAAAGTAAAAAATAACTCCTTTCTAATTATGTTATAACTTTATTTTAATACAACAAAAAGTTTATAAAATCCTTCTTTTT
>JAFGPP010000029.1 GCA_016936135.1 Thermoplasmatota archaeon | reverse complement strand
CTGTTTTCAATATTTGTAATTCTGATGTTGCCAACCGTAAATGCAGTAGAATACCAGACAACCCAAGATGCAAAATATGAATATTTAATTAATTTAATATATGATTTCAATCAAAAGGACTTTGACTTTTTTGAACAATTAGATGTAAATCAACTTATATCCTTAATTAAGATTAATAAAAATGGATTTAGCACAGATTTATTGATGAGTGAACTTAAACAAAATATCCTAGAAACATCGCCCCAACCGCAATGTTTTTTGATGTTTTTGAGTCTAATTGCAATTTTAAGGGCATGCTTTAATATTGTCAATTTCATTTTTTCAATAATATCTGGGTTTTTGGATTTAGCATGGGTCATCTTAGAAAAGATCATTAGTTCTGCCATAACCTTAATTAAAACTATTCTGAAAATAATAATTGTATTTTTGATAATTTATGTTATAGTTACAGGTGTTATAGATATATTTTTCCTGTTCGTCTATATCATAAAAATGATATTGGGTATTTCTTGAAATAATTTCATTTAAAGAGATTTTGAAAGTTATAAAAGATCTAACTCAAAAAGGTGTATTTTATTTAAAAATTAATTCTTTTGCGTAAAAAAGGAAAAATATAAAATAACTGATATATCAACAAGATTTATTAATTGTAGATAGATAACAGCGACCTGGTTACTTGCCTTGAAGAAAAGATTTATTGTTGAACATGTATCGAGTCGATAATTTATGAAACTGACACCATTAATTTGATTTAAAAAATGGCCAGATGAAATATTTATGATAATTAAAGGAAAAGGTTTCACACTAAGAGAAATTTCAAAGAAAGAACTTCTTTGGTTAAACGTGATAAAATCTGTTAAGAAATATGTCAATTAGAGTATTAATTACCGGTGGAACATTCGATAAAGAATATAACGAACTTACTGGTCAACTATTTTTCAATAAAACTCACGTACCAGAAATGTTAAAGCTTGGTAGGGCTAGATTAGACATTAATTTAGAAACAGTAATGATGATGGATAGTTTAGATATAACAGATTCAGATATGCAAAAATTGTTAGAAATCTCAATTAATTCTAAAGAGGATAAAATCCTAATTACACACGGGACTGACAAAATGGTAGCAACAGCCCAAGTTTTGGGCCCCAAGATTAAAAATAAAACCATCGTACTGACTGGTGCGATAATTCCATATGCATTTGGAAGTTCCGATGGACTATTTAATTTGGGTAGTGCACTTGCTTTTGTGCAATCATTACCACATGGAGTATATATTTCTATGAATGGTCGATATTTTAATTGGGATAATGTTGTCAAAAATAAGCAAACAGGTGAGTTTGAGGAAATAAGACATTAAAATTTTTAATTTGACATCTCAATACAATTGAAAAAGATTAATTCGAAAAATCTTATAATAAATCAACACTCATTTTTTGTTTAATAGTTATCCAAGCATCACCAAAACCTTCAATGTTTAAAAAGTTCATGATAAACTCCATTTGGGGAATACAACCCTCTGGAGCAAAAACCCCAGGTGATTTGATTTTACCTTCGGCAAGCATCTTTGCACCTATTGCAACTGATGTTCCTGTTCCTTGTCTTATTTGAGCAGTACCCCCATATCTTATTGTTTGAGGCTTACCATCTGCTTCACCTTTAACTTCTACCATGACTGCTCCCCCAAAAACAACTGCTTTCATTTTAATCGGGGCTGTAAGAAAATATGTAATTAAAAATTTTGTCCTATTTTAATAGAGGAAACATATCTTAATGCAACAAATGTTATAAAAAATAAAAAGATTAACATAAACTATATAAGATAAATATTCTTTTTCCCAGAACTATTATTTCTATTGATGGAGTCTAGGTACAGTTGACTTATATGAGCGATTACAAAGTTGATCCCCTTAATACAACATTCGAACCACTTGCTGGCTCAACACTCATTAATCTTTTAAGATTATTTGCTCAAAACAAATTTAGAATTGGATTTATTGGCATACCTCGGGCAATATATTCAACTGCCCTGAGTTTTGTTTTATCACCATTGAATGTTTATGAAAAACTACGATCTAATAAAGAAATAAAAAATACAAAAATTACAAAACCACCAATTTTTATAATTGGTCATTGGAGAAGTGGAACTACATATCTTCACAATCTAATAACACAAAATACTTTGTTTTCATATCCAACAACATTTCAAACCGTAGCTCCTGGGTTATTTCTGCATTTTGAAAAATTGATTAAGCCGATTGTTGCTTCCTCTTTACCGCCAAAAAGACCACAGGATGATATTGATCTTGGAGTTGACTTACCACAAGAAGATGAATATGGGATTGGCAATCTTTCACCATATTCGTTTTATCATGGTTGGTGTTTTCCGAAAAATCTTTTGAATTATTATAATTTTGTGTTAATGGAAAATAATTCAAAAAAAATTGTTGATGATTGGAAAAAAATTTATCTTTACTATTTGAAGAAACTAACCTTATATCATCAGGGAAAACAACTAGTTTTGAAAAACCCTTCTAATACTGGCAGGGTAAAAATTCTGCGTGAAATGTTTCCTGATGCAAAATTTATTCATATCTATAGGAATCCGTATCACACTTTTCTTTCAATGAAAAGAAATATTGAGAAAGAAATGACCTTATATTGTTTACAGAAACCTAAGAATTCAATTGAATTTGAAAAGGCTATGGTTGATCTATACAATAGTATGTTTGAAAGTTATTTCAGGCAAAAAAAACTTATCAACAACGGTAATTTATTAGAGGTTCGTTATGAGGATCTAATTTCTCAACCTTTAAATGAGGTAGAGAGAATCTATAGTGGATTGGATTTACCTGGGTTTAATGACAATAAGCAAGAATTGGAAAAATATATAAAAACTCAGGAAAACGTCAGAACATGTAAATACAACATTGATGAAGAGTTGAAAAATAAGATTTATAAATATTTTAAATTTACAATTGATCAGTGGGGATATTGATTTTTCATGGACTGGGCGGGATTTGAACCCGCGGCCTCTACCTTGCGAAGGTAGCGATCTTCCAACTGATCTACCAGCCCCCAAATAAGAAAAGGAAAAAGAGTAGAATATATGAGTGTTTCTCACTTATTTAAGGCGTGGCAAGTTTTAATTTTGCCTTTTTTAGAGATTCGACAACGGGTAGTTTTTCACCCATCATGAATTTTTCAAGAGATCCTCCACCAGTGCTGATATGGGATATTTGATTTCTAAATCCCATTTTTTCTACTGCTGCAACTGTATGTCCTCCGCCTACAATTGAAAAAGCATCTGAGCCTGCTATGTAAGCAAAAATTTCCCGGGTTCCTTTGTCAAACAAAGGATTTTCAAAAACACCACAAGGACCAGATAAAAATACTGTTTTTGCATCACCCAAAATTTCCTTAAATTTTTGAATGGTTTTTTCACCTATATCAT
Source organism: Thermoplasmatota archaeon (assembly GCA_016936135.1). Classification (GTDB taxonomy): domain Archaea; phylum Thermoplasmatota; class E2; order DHVEG-1; family DHVEG-1; genus JAFGPP01. Next base: position 11,503 of record JAFGPP010000029.1, on the reverse strand, counting down.
AAAGATTTTGGTTGCTTGGAAGTTCTTGAAGACTGATTTCCTTTCTATGGCCGTTTTCTTCAACAGCAAAATCAACTGGTAAGAAAATTTCAGATCGATAGTTATCTAAAACCTTTTTTATATCTTCGAAAAGTTCAGGTTTTCCTTCTTCAAGTAATGCCGCTTCGTTTTTTCCACCAAGCGTGTATCCTTCTGCTTTCAAAAAGGCATTTGCTGGAAGTCCTGTTAATAGAATTTTATCTGCTGTTTTATTGTTTAGCACTCTTTCAATTGTGACAATAACGTCTGAATATTTTGCTCCCCCAAAAAGAAATACACAAGGTTTTTGCGGTTTTTTTACCACGTGCTCAAGGGTTGTTAGTTCCTTTTCCAAAAGTCTACCGGCACAAGAGGGGAGTACCTCAGTAAATCCAATTAGCGAACACTGTTTGCGATGTGCAGCGGCAAAGGCATCGTTAACAAAAAAATCTGCTAAAGGATAAAGGTTTTGAATAAATTCTGTTTTTGCATGTTCCTCAGCAGGTTTTTTATCAGTTTCATAGGGAACTTTTCTGACATTATCTAAAAAGAGCACTTCACCAAAACCAAGTTGTTTTATTGCATCTCTTGCCTTTTCCCCATATACGTCCTCAACAAATTTGATCTGCTTTCCGAGAAGATTCCCAAAAGTTTTCGCATGTTTTTCCAAAGAAGTAAAATCCCAATCTCCCTGCCTTCCCTGATGTGCAAGAATTACAATTTTTGAATCCTTGTCAATTAACTCTTTGACAGTAGGAAGAACAAGTTTCATTCTGGTTGTATCCAAAATATTATGTGTAGTTTTATCAAGCGGCATATTGAAATCTACCCTTAATAAAACGGTTTTATTCTCTAAGTCAAAATCATCTAGTGTGTTAAATTCCCTCATTTCAGAAAGCCTCCACGGCTAACCCCTATTAAAAAATGCTTATTTAAATTATATTGTAAAATAAAGTTTCAGTTAGAAACCTGATTAACCACTTCAATGTTTTCATTTGTGTGTGGCTTGCAATTGTAAACGTAGTTAATCAGATCCACCAGTCTACATGAGTAACCCCATTCATTGTCATACCATGAAAGAATCTTTACTAGGTTGCTTCTTTCACCGCTGACTTTTGTGCTTAATCCATCAATGATTGCGGAATGCGGATTTCCAACTATGTCGATAGATACAATTGGATCTTCGGTGTACTCCATTATTCCCTTTAATCTTCCCTCGGATTCGTTTTTTAGCGCTCCGTTAACCTCTTCTTTTGTCACTTCTCTTTTCAAGGTACATGTAAGGTCAGTTAAGGAACCGTCTGGGGTTGGGACACGAACGGCGATTCCATCAATTTTACCTTTTAAATCGGGTATAACAAGAGCTACTGCTTTTGCAGCACCCGTGGTGGTTGGGATGATTGAAACGGCCGCTGCACGGGCTCTTCTTAAATCTTTATGTGGGAAATCAAGAATTCTTTGATCACCAGTATAAGAATGAATGGTGGTCATGAATCCACGCTCCACTCCAAAATAATCGTTTAATACCCTGACGGGTGGTGCCAAACTATTTGTTGTACAGGAGGCATTTGAAATAATATTGTGTTTTTCGCAATCGTATTCTTGTTCGTTTACACCCAGAACTATAGTTATGTCAGGATCAGTTGCAGGTGCAGAAATAATTACCTTTTTAGCACCAGCCTCAATATGTTTTGACGCATCTTCTCTTTTTTTGAAAATGCCTGTAGATTCCACGACTAAATCAATATCCATTTCCCCCCAGGGAAGTTTTGTTGGGTTTACCTGTGAGAAAAACTTTATAAAGTGTCCATTTACATCGATTCCGTCATCTTTTGGTGCTACATAACCATTGAATTTTCCATAGATTGAATCGTATTTTAAAAGATGTGACAGCACTTCGGTGTTGCCTAAATCATTTACAGCAACAATTTCGAAATTTTTGCCATATAATGAATGTCCAAACGCTGCACGTAAAACGTTTCTTCCTATCCTTCCAAAACCATTAATTGCTACTCGAATCATCCCTTCCACAAGGCGGAAATTACCCTGTGTCTATATAAGCTTTCCGTAAAGATGGGTTGATGATGCACCTGTAATTTTCATATCGACAATATCGCCGATTTTTACATCTTCTCTTATCATAACAGGTTTATAGTTTTCTGTGCGGCCGGTGTGTAATTTATCCTCTCTATTTTTTGTAACTAGTACCTTAAATTTTTTCCCAATTAGTTTCTTATTTTTATTTTTAGAATTTTTTTTACATAGATCGGTGAGAAAAACTGATCTTTGTTTAACAATTTCTGTCGGAATACGTCCATTTAATTTTTTTGCAGCTGTATTTGGACGTGCAGAAAATCTGGTTATGTTTGTAATATCTGGTTCTACTTTTTTTAAGAGATCAACCGAATGTAAAAATTGATCATCTGTTTCGGTGGGAAAACCAACAATTATATCTGTAGAAATTGTGATTTCAGGAAAATTATTTCTAAATTTTTTTACTATATTTAAAAAATCTTCAACTGTATATTTTCTATTCATCTTTTCAAGAATTATATTGTCTCCAGATTGAACCGGCAGATGAAGAAATTTGTAAATCTTTGGATTTTTATAAGCTTTAATAATCGAGTTGGCATTCTTCATTGCTGTAAACGGGTTCATCATGCCAACTCTTACGAAAAACTCGTCTTGAATATCACAAACTTTTCCCAGAAGTTCTCCAAGTTCATATCCGGAGTCCAATCCGTAAGATGCTGTATCCTGGGCAGTTAGTTGTATTTCTTTGCAGCCCTGAACAAGAGCACTTTTCACATCCTTAATAATCCCATCCATCGGATAACTTCTAAGTTTGCCTCTTGCTATTGAAGTGATACAATATGAACAGGACAGCATACACCCCTCGGCAATCAAAATTGGGGCAGCAAATTCGTCATAAGTTTTTTCAAATTCGGTTTTCTCCATATTTTTAAATTCATCAAAATTTTCATTTATAACATCATTTATATGATAAATGAATTTTGGTGGAAGTAATATTGAATTTGGAAGAATTGTTTTTATCCGATCTTTTTGTACTGATGCCATGCAGCCACTTACAATAATTTTTTTTTCGAAGTTTTTAAAAAATCTTAGCCTTGATAACATCCGTTGTTCCGTTGTATCAATGACTGTGCACGTTAGAATTACTATTGCATCTGAATTTTCGGCACTATTGACAAGTTCATGACCGTTTTTTGTTAATTCTCCCTTTACTAAACACAAATCACTTTTATTTGCGGTGCAGCCATAGACTTCTAGATAAACCTTCATATTTTACTCATAGATAGTAATTATTTAATTGATTGCTCTAATCTTTTCATTACAAATTTTTTATCAAGATTTGACAAAAAGTATCCTGCACGCGGTCCCTTGATCTGTCCAAGAAATATTTGATAAATTGTCTTGAATGCTTCTTTAATTGTGATTTTTTCTTCTTCCGATGCATCATATATTGCATTATGAATTTTTTCTGCATCCCAGTCAATATTCTGCAATTTTTTAATTGCTACCGATAAAAACTTTTTTTGATTAGAATCTAGATCTACAGAAGGAAACTTTTCATGAATTTTAAACTTAACTTCATCTGGGGCAAAATTTTCCAGCCAGTATTTGACATGTTCTACCCTCTGTTTGATGTGCCTTTCGTCTTGTTCCTTTAACTCTTCTGGTATCTGCCCTGTCCTTATGAGTATTTCTTTTACCTTGTTCCAGTTATTGCCAATTTGCACGATAGTGACCAAATGTCTGTACGGAATCTGATAAGGAATGGTTGTTGGAAGAAGGTACGGTTGAGATAATTCATAAGTTCTTCGAAGATCCTTCATTCCTTTAATTTCTTCCTCTTCACCAAAGTAGACTCTCTCTTCTCTGTCATACTCATCCACTAGGTTTAATACGCCCAGTCCTGTGTCAAATACAATGTGTTTACTGGGCTGGTTGTTCATAATCAAAAATCTCAGAACCTCTGGAGGAGTCATATGTAGCATCTCTTCAGAACTTAATGCGGTACCCTTAGAACTATGCATTGCTCCCTGTCCCTTTAACATGATAAATTCGTATACAATAAGTGCTGGATGAGGATAATTGTAGATCTGCTCGACTATTGCTTTACCTGTATCCCTTGCTCCACCCACCGTTGCAAGATCCTTTCCACACGGTTCAAAAGTGACTCCAAGCATCTTCCACCGTGCAGGCCAGTCAATACGCCACGGAAGCTTTCCAACACCTCCTTTTCTTACGTCAACTTCCCCTTCGAAACCACAGTCGCATTTATATTCGATAATGGGAAATTGGTATAGAGTAGGCTTTGCATTTGAGATTTTACTGCATTGTTCACAACGGATATTAAAAGGTAGCCAGCCCTTGGTAAGTTGCCTTTTTGATATGGTTTCAATGATTTTGCGAATTTTTGTTACATTTTCCAAAGCTATTTGAATTGCGTCGGAATAATCACCATTCCTGTACATTTCACTTGCACGATAGACTCGCGGTTTGACACCAATTTCTTTAAGCGAATTTAGAAAAGATTTCAGAAAATGATCTGCGTAACTCTTATGGTTTCCACAGGGGCATGGAATATCCGATATCGGTTTGCCAACATATTTTTCATAAGATTTTGGCAGATATGGATAAACCTTTCTTAGCGGATCAAAATCATCTGCAACATAAATTAATTCAACATTGGCACCCCTCTCTATAAGAGACCTATAAACACCATCGGTGGTCAGAATCTCCCTCATATTACCGATGTGAATGGGCCCCGAAGGAGTTATACCCGTGGCGAGCACATGTTTTTTTTCTTGGGCACAGAGTTTCTCTGCTAATACGTCAGCCCAGTGCATATTGTCACTCCGAAAAAACTATTAAAATTAGATGACTCTTGCTCTGATTAATGCTCGTAGGGGCACACCTAGAACTTCATTCTGGGTTCTTTTATTTAATATTGCTAAACATAAAACCGGTTTACCCTTTTCAGCCTTTGTTGTTTTAATCGCACTTCTGAAAGTCTCGCCAGTTCCTACAACGTCATCTATTAGTACAACATTTTTACCTTCTACATCTGCATAATTTGAGGAAAATGCACCGGATTTTTCGTAATGTGGCCTAAAAACAGCAAGCTCAAGGCCAAGTTTGTCAGCAATATAAGTTGCAAATGGTAAACCATTAATTGCTATGCCTACAACAGTTTCAATTTCTAGATTTTTCTTTTCCTCCTCCTCTAAAAGGATGTCGCATAGTGCATCAGATATATGAGAAATCCTTGACGGATAGACTCCAATAGAGCGCCAACCGATTTTTACATCTCCCTCTGGTTTTTTCTCGTTTGCCTTGTTTAAAAGCCAAACCGCTGTTTCCTTAGAGACGTTGAGCTCTTCTGCAATTTCATGATCGGTAAGTCCACTCTCTTTATACTTAAAAGCTTTTTTTATAAGAGCCTCTATTTCCTTCATACGGTTACACCCTAGCGCAAGGTATATGTCATAGATATTTAGATGTTTCCAATAGGAAATTATCCTAAGTTTCAACAGAAAGACTAAAATAATAAAAAGATATGTAACTAGTGATAATATTACCAGGTAGGTAAAAATTATGACAAAACAGAAGAAAGGAGAAGGATTTCATTCATCAGCGGGATTAATCAGATATTTCGATGCGGAAGAAAAAACATCCCTGAAGATTCCGCCCTGGATGGTAATTGCCTTCTGTGTTGCCACCATAGTTGTTATTACGGCAATTAATCTAATATTCAAACTATAGATTGTAGACTAGTTTTTTTCCGAAATCTTGATTTATTGTATTTCATTTTTAGATGTTAATATTGAAAAATTAGCTTTAAATGGGTTTGAATTTTTAGGTTAACCAAAATCTATAAATAGGACATTGATACATACTATATTTAGGCATACCTAAAAATCGAAGGTGATTAAATGATTCCCGAAAAAACAACATTTCTTGCACATCTAAACCAATCCCAAAGGGGCCGAATTGTTGAAATTAAAGGTGGATTTAATTTTCAGCGAAAAATGTGTACAATGGGTTTAAGAGAAGGATCAATTCTACGTGTCGTTTCCAAGCAGCCTTTTATGGGACCCATTACGATTGCTGTAGGTAATTGTCATATGACAATTGGAAGAGGGATGGCTCAAAAAATTGTTGTCGAGGAGCTATAATGAGAAAAATTGTTTTGATGGGCAATCCCAATGTTGGAAAGAGCGTTGTTTTTTCAAGACTTACAGGTGCAAATGTAATTTCATCTAACTATCCAGGGACAACGATAGATTTTTCGAAGGGATTAATGAGATTTGAAGGTGAGAAAGTTGAAATTATAGATGCACCAGGGACATATTCTCTAGCTTCTTCTAACAAGGCAGAGGAAGTAGCATCAAAGATGTTTCATGAAGCCGACATTGTAATTAACGTTGTTGATGCAACAAATCTTGAAAGAAATCTGTACCTTACACTGGAGTTATTAGAACAAAACAAACCCGTAGTTATCGCATTAAACCTGTGGGATGAAACAAAACATCTGGGAATTCATATTGACGAAAAAAAACTACAGAAAATGCTTGGAGTGCCAGTAGTTCCGATAGTTGCATTAACTGGAGAGGGAATAAAGGAACTTGTATCAGAAATTAAAAACGCTACATCGCCAGAAAAAATCAAACCGACTAGTGATGAGGGAAGATGGATTGAAATTGGTCAACTTATAAAAGAAGTTGAACAATTTGAACATCGTCACCACACTTTGAGAGATAGACTTTCCGATTTAACCATAAGGCCAATAACAGGTCTTCCGATTGCACTTGGAATTATTTTTTCTGCATTTTGGATTGTACGGTTTATTGGAGAAAATCTGATAAATTTTATTTTTAATCCAATTTTTGAGGAGCTTTATAAGCCACTTGTATCACAAATAGGAGAAATGCTCGGTCCTGGTTTTCTATACAATTTTTTAATAAGTCAAACCTATGGAGAAATTGAATTTGTTGAATCTCTTGGAATGCTTACAACTGGTCTTTATGTACCGGTTGGCATGGTTCTACCATATATTATTGCTTTTTACTTTATGTTGTCCATGCTTGAAGATACGGGATATCTTCCACGCCTAGCAACGCTGCTGGATAATGTGTTTCATAAGTTAGGTATGCACGGTTATGGAATAGTACCGGTATTTCTTGGCTTGGGTTGCAATGTACCGGGTATGCTTGCGATAAGATCGTTAGAAACCAGAAAACAACGATTTATTGCTGCAACCCTACTATCAATTTCTGTTCCATGCATGGCTCAAACTTCGCTTATCTTTGCAATATTTTCAAATCCAGAGCAGCAACAGAGTTTAGTATATGCTCCAATATTTTACATTTTGATTGTATTTACAACACTGTTAATCCTTTATTTTGTTGCAGGGTTTTTATTAAATAAATTTGTTAAAGGGGAAAGTCCAGAAATATTTCTTGAAATTCCTAGTTATCGAGTTCCACATCTCAAAACCTCATTGAAAAAAACATATATGCGTATCAAATGGTTTCTTAAAGATGCACTTCCATGGATGTTTTTAGGAGTTTTTTTGATAAATATTTTGTACACTATTGGAATAATTGACTTTCTTGCCGCACTTTTTGAACCGTTCATGGAAACACTTTTTGGTCTTCCTGGTGAAACCTCTGTTATATTATTGAGTGGATTTTTAAGAAAAGACCTTGCAGTTGGTACTTTGCTAAGTTTTCCAACTGGAACATTTACTGCTATGCAGCTTGTTATTGTTGCAACGATGTTGACAATATATTTCCCTTGTATAGCAACTTTTGCTATCATGGTTAAAGAACTTGGTATAAAAGATATGATAAAGGCAGCTATTGTTATGATTTTTGCAGCAAGTTTTGTTGGAATAATACTAAGATTTGTTCTTTTGGGGGTGTGAAAAGTAGATGCGAAAAAAAACAATCGAGGATTATGTTGAACTAATTTATGTTTTAGAAAAGAAAAAGAACAAAGTTCATACAAATGATGTTGCAAATATATTAAGTATCTCACCTGCAAGCGTAACCGAAACTTTTCAGAAACTTAGTGATGAAGATTATATCATCTATGAAAAATATAGTGGCGTGCGATTAACCACAAAAGGTAAAAAAATTGCGGTTGAAACAAAACGCAAACATGACACATTGAAAAGTTTTCTTATGATATTAGGAGTATCAGAAGATATCGCCGATGAAGATGCATGTAAAATCGAACACATTACTAATCCTGAGACTATGAAACGTTTTACAAAATTTGTGGAATTTGTCAAAAAAATTAATCAGGAACCCAAATGGTTAACACGCTTTCGTCATTATTACTCAACAGGTGAATATTTACCTTGCACTATAGAAGAAAATAATGGTAAAAAAAGTACTAAAAACCAAATCTGATATGCTTCAACTAAATGCTGCAATTGTCAATTCCTTTGCCTTTTCTAACGCTTCCTTTGCCTTTTCTTTGTTTGGACCGCCACTCTGAGTAATTTTTGGTTTTCCCCCACCACTGCCGCCAAGTATCTTTCCCACAGCAGGGGCTATATCTCTACTCAAATCAATATCAATATTTTCTGAAGCAGCCGAAGTGATTTTTTTGCCATCAAAAATATGGGCGATATAATCGGGTTCTGAAATTATTGCTCCTGCAGTTGCCGTTGATTCAAATTCAGTAATAGCTATCACAATCTTGATATTTGTTCCTGGGATAATTTCTGCTGTTTCCTTTAGATTGTTAACGTAATCAGAATCAAGCTTTTTCTTTTTCTTCTGTGTTTCTTTCCATTTTATAAAAAGATGATTTGATGCATCTGTTAGAGTTTTAACTGTTGTTTTTTCCTTTAACTGACTTTCTTTGATGAATCTTTTTAAGATTTTTTCAATCTGATTAATTGCAACAGAAAAAATTTTTGCAGTATCCTTTAAATGAATGGATATATCTTCATGTGTTCGGATTTGATAGTATGGCTGAAGAATTTTTATAATTTCATCATATAATTTCTGTTCTTCCTTTTGATATGCGTCAACACTTTCACCAGCGGCAAAAAAAATCCTATTAACTCCATCTTGAATGCGCTCCGATTTTAAAATTCGGATTTTTTCAATTTCTTTTATATTGTCTAGGTGTGTACCACCACAGGCTTCTACATCAATTCCTGGGATGTTAATGACTCTGATAAGATTGCCTGGCGGAACCCCTCCTTGGTAAAGCCGGAAACCGTGTTCCCTTTCTGCATCGTTTCGTTCCATTACCTTTTTTTCTACAGGTATTCCTTTTCTAATGAATTCATTGGCTAGTCTCTCAATTTCCGGTAATTCCTCATCACTTATTGATTTATAGTGAGAAAAATCAAAACGTGCTTCATGCGTTCCAAGTTGTGAGCCTGCTTGCCAGATGTGTTCACCATATAACTTTCGCAAAGCTCCGTTTACAACATGTGTGCCTGTGTGATGTTTCATCAATGTGTATCTATGCTGCCAATCAATTTCACCGTGAATTTTTTCCCCAACCTGAATTTCTCCATCTATATAGTGTAGAATCGTCCCTTTTTCCTTTTCAACTCTATTTACTTTTATGGATGTTCCATTGCATCGGAATGTACCTGTGTCGCCTGGCTGTCCACCACCTTCTGGATAAAATGCAGTCTTATCCAAAACTACTTTCATTCCATTCCTTGATTTACCTGCCCACAGAACTGTTGCATCAAAGTCCTTGGTATAATGACTTTTATAATACAATCGTTGTGTTTCAGGAAGATTTGATTTAACTTCGACTTCACCATCTTCGGGCGTTTCTTGGGAATGTGAATGAAGTTCTGCTATCATTGAATCAAAATTTTCTGGAATTTCAAAGGCTATTCCTTCTGCGTTGGCAATATTTTTAACAACGTCCGGAGGCATTCCATGGGTGTCATAAAGCCTAACCAATTCTTCTGTGTCAATTGTTTTTTTCTCGGTAATTATTCTTTTTATTAAACTTTCACCTTTTGAAAGGGTTTCAGAAAAACGTCTCGTTTCAATGTCTAATACTTCGTCAATCTGGGCTTTTCTCATTTTTAGCGAAGGAAAGTCTGCTTGCAGCAATTCTAGTTGCATATTTACTAATTTGCTTAAAGACGTATCTAACCTGAGTTTTTCAATAAATCTTAAGGATCGTCTTATAATCAATCTTGCTAGATATCCAGCTTTTACGTTTGACGGAACGATTCCATCTCCAAGCATAAAGGAAAGGCATTTTGTATGATCTGCTAGAGAGAAAACCGACTGTATATCATCTGTAACTCTAGCATTATCCTTCAGAAACTTAATAATTTCAGGAAAAACGGTGTCATAAACGGTCTTGGTGCCCTGTGTACACCAGGCAATTCTTTCAAGACCATAGCCCGTATCTACGATATTTAGAGGATTTGGAACATATCTTTTTTTATTTATTTCGAACTTTCCACTTTCATCCTCTTTCATGTTCATAAAAACCAGAGTTGCAATCTCTAGTCCGGCTGCTAGAACCTCTAAACAAGGACCTGCATTTCCTCCCCCATCCCAAAGTTGCTCTTTATAATTTATTTTTTCCCGAGGAATTCCAATATATTTTGTAAAATATTCATCACAATATTCGACAGTCTTTTCCTTGAAGTATATTTCATCAACATTTTTATTAAAGGCATGATGTCCCATCATTTCAAAAGTTGTAAGATGCCGTCCACTTCTTCCTACTTCTTCTAAATCATTTAAACGAATACAAGGTTGTGATATTACCAAAGGATTGGCTGGAGGCGGGACTTCTCCAGAAGTTACGTGTGGCTGAAAATCTGCTATAGATGCAATGGTTAGATAGATATCGGATCGCCATCTTGCAACTACCGGGCATCTTTGTCCAGTTTCAGGATACATTAGTGTTTTGTGACCATTCTTTTCAAAATATGTTAGGAAACTTTCTCTTACTTCTCTAAGAGATAATGGTTTTTTACCAAGGGGATTATTTATAAAACTGAAAGGAACACATGGCTGGTCGCCACATAGGACTGCATTCTCATCCGTTGTCCAAAAATAATCATTGCAGGATGGGCATTTTTTTCTGAAAAATCTATTTTCATGAAAGAATTTTAAATCGCATTCACGTTTTAGGAATGAGTCCATATGCGTTCACTTTTTCCATGGGAATATAAAAAAGGTTTATAATCATTGTTTCTTAATTTATCTAAAAACCTCTATCAAGGGATGATTAATCGTACAACTTTAATTTAATTTTCATTTTCAAAAAAATCTGGTTAATTGTAACGAAAATCCCATTTTAACAGAAAAAGATTTAAATCCAATAATATAATATATAGTACATAAATTTTCAATTTACGGGGGAGAAAAAATGAACAAAAAAATCCTGTTCGGAAGTATTCTTTCGGTTTTTCTAGTATTAATGTTACCATCAATTTCTGCAGTTG
>JAFGPP010000150.1 GCA_016936135.1 Thermoplasmatota archaeon | reverse complement strand
TTAAATTCATTTTAAAATCGTGGGTTAATACCATAGATTTATAAGTAAATATTAGGTTGCGCAGTACGCTTTTTGGAGGCATAGAATGGTTAAGATAACTCTTGACGAGGAAAGTGTTGATGCTATTGTAAGATATCTTACAACTCATAAAAAAGAGGTAAGAAATTTACTTAAAACATTTGGGGAAGAGGCTCTTTCAATATTAAGAGAAAAAGATATCCTTGGTGAAGGGGCAAAACTTTACAGAGAAATTCAAAACGCGATAAACTACACCTATGAAAAAGATTAAACCATACTTTTTCTTTTTTACAATATTGAAAAGGAAGATTCTTCAGATTTAATGGAATTATTTGCAGAGTCAATTGCAACAACAAAATATCTTATTGTTTGACCGGAACTAAATTCTCCAACTTCAAATCCAAATAGTGGACTATTTGGTTCATCGTATAAAGTATCTTCTTCATGACGTGTTTGAATTGGATTGGTTGCATATTCATACATAAAATGGGAAGTTGATGAGTAACTGTCATTTAGATATAAAATTACATTTTTCACGTCAAAAGGACCTGTACTGCTAATATTTGCATAAATGAAAATATTGCTAGTATTTGTGGGATTGAGTGGTCTATGATAAACTTCGTTTATTTTAACACTGTCCTTTTTGCCGCTTTCGTTAACAACAACATATAACGATTTATGAGCCTCGTTTCCGTTTACATCTGTAGCTTTTACATTTACTTGATGTAGGCCTGCGTTATAAAAAGAAAGATCAATTTCAATCGACCAGTCATTTTTTCCTTGCGTCAATAAATAAGGTCCTTTGTCAAGCGATAATTCAACGGTCGATATCTCTTGGTTATCCCAACTTGTTCCACTTATTTTTATAATTTCTTTTTCAAAAATTTCCCCGTTCGTTGGATTTTTAATATAGATATCCGGAGGAACAGGATCTATTAATTCTATATATTTTGTATCTGTACAGTTGTCGCAAGTTGCATAAATCTGATATAAACTTGGTGTTAATTTCTCAGTATCCCATAGATACATCCATCTATTGTTTTCAGTACTTACGGTTAATTTTTTATCCGGTAAAAATAAAGTTAAATCCTTGCTAGAAACCCCTGATAGATTTATCTTATCTCCGATTACTACTATTGGGTGGCTAAAGATACTAGTGTCTGGGTTAACAATTTTAACGAAATTTTTTTGAACCTTTGATGAAACTTCAACAAAAAATCTTAAGATTTGATTACTTCGTTTAGTAGGATTATGAAATACAATGTACCAATCAGATTCATGAGCATCAAGTTTTATTTGTCCATTATCACTGTTTAGAAAATTATAACAAGTAAATTTTTGACCACTGTTGTATTTGTTAAAGTTAGTTTCGTCTAAAATGAAAAAATCAACTGAACCAATTCCCTCATAAATACCAATGTCTTTATTTAATATATTTTTTTGTAATTGATAAGATTTGGATTCAAATGAGATGTTAAAGAGTAAATCATCCCCGATAATTTGCTTAGAATTATAATTGATTTTTTTGTTAGAAAAATCCAATAAAACTACATTAAAGTCTTTATCTTTTTGAGTAGAAAGATATCTAAATGAGGTATGTTTGGATAAAGGCCAATCTAGGTTCAAATCTGTTGATTGAATTACAAAAAAATAATCGTGATTTTTTCCAAGACTGAATTTACATTTGCCGTAAGCATCCGTATAGTTCCAAGTTGAAATTGTAAATGCATCAACAACATCTGGATACTCAATTATTTTATCTTCAATAAATTTGTAAATATTTTGTACGATTTTTACCTTTAAAAGGCTTGGAATTTTTTCATATATAGATTCGAGTTTTTCCAATATTTTATTTTTGTACCATGTAACATCAGTCAATCCCTTTACAAGTACGGTGACAACAGCGCCATCCACTGGTTCCAAGTTTATGTTTTTAACTGTAAAATTTATATTGATCCTGTCTTCAGAATGGATATAATGATCAGTTATATCATATATTGACCCATCCCCTTTCCAAGAATATATTGCTGACATAAATTTTCCCCAGTCATATCCATACACATCAGCTTTGTCGACAGCTCCGCCGCTATCCGTCCACCAATTATCGTTTTCATGCCACTCTCTTTCATAAAATTCTCTCCATACATGATCTTCTGCTACATTGCTTGCACCAACTGAGGGAATCAAACATGCTCTTAATGCTGCAACTGCAATACGTTGTAGCTCCCCACACCATCCATTATGTTCATGGGCTATGATGTTGGGTTGACTTGGCCTATCGCCTGTGGCACCATTAGGCACAGTTTTTCCAATCCAATAACTAATTGCTTCTATTGCTGTGGAGTGTTCTTTCATACTTTGTTTCCAGAGTCTATTTGGTCCCTGGAAATAGGATTGGTTATCCCAAAGATAGTAGATATTGGATATTTTTTCCATTAGAAGCGGATAACCGATATCATTATGTTTAAACAAGTAATCGCGCCAAAATTCATCATATACAAGTTTAGCATTTCCGCCAAGTAATTCCGGGTGCACTAAATACCAGTAATATATATCTTGCGGGTATTGATAGTAACACGTTTCATTATTTTCGAGAATTTGATATCTTAATGTTGAATGGAAATTACCATCGCCGTAGTCATAGTCGACAATATCGGCATATTTTATGTAAGCATCATAATCGTAAATAGAATTTACATTTTTTTCAAGTAATTCTGTTGGTGGTACCTTGCCAAGTGGAGAGCATGCAATTGAAAAGGCGATTTCGTCTGTTTTTGCCTTTGACGATTCCAAAATCAGATTTGCGTATTCGTCTTGATTTTTTAACCAATTAAATTGTCTTGCAAGCAAACGCTGTATCCATTGAGGTGATTTTGCGATAGCATAAATAGAATTGTTTTTAAGACCAGAAGTGGCAATTCTTGAATTTTTCTCTAGGAAAGTAAGGTTTTCCAAACAGAATTTGAGGATAAATTCCTCACCGGCAGAAATATCAATTTCCTTTGCAAACATTGAAACAATGGCTCTGGAATCCAAGTCTCTTTTTGGTGATGCAATTTTCGTAGGGATAAACCCTGTAAAAATTGAAATAAATAATACTAAACTAACAATAATGACCTTCAGGTTTTTGATATTATTTGAGGCTTTTATAATTCTTAACCCCCCAATATTATAACGTTAAAGAGATATATAAATTCAGTCTTTGCAAAATTCTAAAATTTTAAGAAAGATTTAACTTTAGATGACAATATTTTTTCATGGAACAATTCAAACATTTATTGGCACTATTATGGTTTCTTTGGATATTTTTATTTTTTAATATTTTCCTCATCTCTTTTATTAAAGATTCTAATTCAAACCTCAACTGTGGATTGAAAGGAATTTTAAACTGTTGGGATGTATCAGAATAAACAAGAATTCCATGGGTCACCATATTCTTATAATTTTCTTCAATAAGATAACAGTACGAAGCCAGTTGATACACATGGTTTTTTTCAGGATAAAAATGAGATCCTGTTTTTACCTCTACAGGTATATATTTATTATTTTGTTTGACCACATAATCTGGCTTCCCAGCAATCCTAAGACTCTTTGAAAACAAGGGAGATGCTAGTGAATTTAAATCATTATAAGTCAATTTTCCAGATTGAAAATTATAAGTGTGTTTAATCAAAGAGATTTTTTTATTAATTACACTTGAAATTGTCAATAAAATAATTGCGCAAATTAACAACATGACACTAATAAATACAAAAATTGTTATGTCATCACCTCTAAAAGGATAAATAAGATAGAGAAGAATATACAGAAATATCCAATAACTTTTAAGA
The DNA here is from genome assembly GCA_016936135.1 of Thermoplasmatota archaeon. Classification (GTDB taxonomy): domain Archaea; phylum Thermoplasmatota; class E2; order DHVEG-1; family DHVEG-1; genus JAFGPP01. The sequence goes on along the minus strand of JAFGPP010000150.1, from coordinate 295 downwards.
TATTTATTCTCTTCTTGTTAACCTCTGTATATTTTAATAAATTTCCCATTTTTTTATGCTTCTTGAGACCAACATCTAACTTTGCAGACTCAGGTTTGTAACCACACTTTTGTAAGTACCATGAAACAGAACAGTAAACAAATTGACCAATTTCCGAGGCTGATAAAACATCATTTTGAACTCTAGATTTGACCATTATGGGGGAATAAATTGTTAAGTTATTTATTTCTGTATTGAGGAATGTTGAAAGTAAAAAATAATTTGCAGATATAAAAATGCATTGATAGTTTTATAC
>JAFGPP010000149.1 GCA_016936135.1 Thermoplasmatota archaeon | reverse complement strand
ACTCTAAAATATTAAAGGACACCCATGACTACTAATTATCAAAAGAAATCAATGACTTATGGGGTTGGGAAAGTCGGATAGACCCATTTTTGTTAGGTGACAAATCGAAAAAAATATCATTCGATGAAACCTTGGCCCAACTTCTTGGGTATAAGGAAGGTGAAGAAGCAAATGTTACGGTTATTGATTTGAGCGGAGTACCATTTGATGTTTTAAGTATTACTGTTTCGCTTATTTCTAGAATTCTCTTTGAATATGGTTATTTCTACAAACGCATTCGCAATGCGAAAGATTCAAAAGAAAAAGTTAATAATGATATACCCTTGCTTTTGGTCTATGAAGAGGCACATAAATATGTTCCAAATAGTGAGCTTTCAAAATATAGGTCATCCAAATTGTCAATTGAGAGAATTGCTAAAGAAGGAAGAAAATACGGAGTTACCTTATTATTAGCTAGCCAACGACCTGCTGAAATTTCCGAAACAATTTTTTCACAATGCAATACTTTTGTTGCAATGCGACTTACAAATCCAATCGATCAGAGTTATGTTAAGAAATTGTTACCAGATATGCTTGGAAATATTGTAGATACGATGCCCTCTCTCAAAGCAGGAGAAGCACTACTTATAGGTGAATCTATTGCACTGCCATCTATTGTGCAAATTGACCCTTGTACAACGCCACCTTCTTCACATGACATTCCCTATTGGGATCTTTGGAAGGAAGAATGGAAAAAATTGAATATTGATTCAATAAAAAAGGAATGGTTGAAATAGCCAATAAAAAGTAGATAAAAATACCCCCCAAGAAAAATAAATCTAAGAGGGAATAAAATGCGCCACTGAGAAAAATCAAGAAAAACGGGCAGCACATCCACCAACAGCGTCAAGCCAAAATGCCTGCCGCAGGCGCAACACAGGCACTTCGGCTGTGCCGCAACCCGTTATGCGAAATAAACTGGCATGAAGAAAAAGACCGCCACCAGGAAAAAGAATAAGAGCGCGTGGAAGAAATAAAATGTAGAAAATAGAGAATAATTAACTTTAAGGTCGCAATGCGAATATTAACAGTTTTAATATCATTTATCATCCTTAGTTGTAATTCTGCATTCAGGAAATATAATCCCATTGAAAGTAATGTCTTTTCAGGAAATTATTTTGGAAAAACAACTTTATTTACCGATATTCCACATAAAGTATTTGCAGTAGGATACAAGGATTCTGCAATTATAACCGTAAGGACATATGGATTAAAATCAAAGTATTTTGTATATGTTTTTTACCAAGAACCTTTGTATAAACACAATTATAAAAATATGGATATCAAATTTAAAAAATGGGAAAATGGCCCTGATTCAATTATTTCATATTCTGATTATTTAGAGAAATACAGGTCCAAAGAAAAAAAAGTAGAAGAATATTTTTTATTAAAAGGAAAAAATTCTGAGATTTATAAATTGAAGAATAAATGGTATGTTGAATTCTTATCGACTTTTAATGCTGAAAACAAACAGAGAATTGAATTAAAAAAATCGAATAAGAAATTTTTAAAGAACTAAAAAAGCGCGCTTGAAAAAAGGTGGCGGGAAGACAAAAATAAGATCATGCCAGTTTACACACGCCTAACAGCTCAACTATGCCAGCCTCAAAGCAGGCCAGCATAGATTGAGCAACCCGTTGTTTGCAATAGCCAATCAGCCCATTTTTTTGAATGAATAATAGCTCATAAAGAGAAAATCGCGTGAAGGAATAGGAAAAATAATGCAGAAGATAGGTGATAAAAAAGCATGAGAAAGATTCTTTCTTTTATTCTACCAACAATTTTGTTACTTGGCATTGTGGTAACTGGAGTTTATCGAATAACCCGTACCAATGAACTCTGGGATTATTTGGCATTCAATATGGATATCATAGTTGTATTTGTTATGGTATTGTGGTTGCTTTTTGAACTTTGGGTTTCTTTTCGCGACAAAGAGAAAGAAAAGCAAGTGACCGATTATGGAACTCGTGAACTTTACGGATTCAGCCAAAGCATAACAATTTTATCTGCACTATGGTTTGATTCACAATGGACTTCTCCCTCAATTTATCACTTGGTTGGTTTTGGTTTATTGATTTGTGGTATTTCTTTTCGTTTTTGGGCAATTCAAACATTAGGGAAATACTATTCGCATATCGTAAGGACAGTTGATCATCATAAAATTATCGATACTGGTCCTTATAGATATCTTCGGCATCCCGCTTATGCAGGAATGCTAATGGCTCTTTGTGGAACATGCATTTTTTATTGTAACATTGTCTCTGTACTTATTATTCTGACCTTACTGTTGCCGTCAATCATCCTAAGAATTTGGATTGAAGAAAGAACACTTTTCTCTTTGGATGGATATCCAGCATATGCAGAAAACAGAAAGCGTCTGATTCCTTATGTCTGGTGAATTACTAATAGGAATGCAACGTGGAAAGAAAGAATTTGAATATGGTAGCAAAAAAAATGGGCTGGTTGGCTACAGACAAACAACATCGGCAAGCCAAAATGCCTGCCGCAGGCGCAACACAGGCACTTCGGCTGTGCCGAGGCCCGTTGTTCGCCATTTCTTGTTCTGAATTGAACATACATATTATAAAATTTTGCCGGAGCATGGGGGGAAATAGGAAGTAAGAGTGGGCAGGGAACATTAATATTTTGTTTAAACACAAAATAATAACATATAATAAATGCATTATGGGCTTTTAAACGTTGAAAGGAAAATATATGGAGCTTACAAAAAAAGAACGCTATATAATATCAAACCAGCTTAAAATATTAGAAGCATTATTTCCAGATGAAGCATCATATTATGCAGAACAACGGAAGGCTGTTGAATATGGCTATGAGCTTCACTATTCATGGTTAACCGAAAATATTGATGATGATGTCTTAACAGAAGATGAGTGTAAAGAGATTGTTGAAATACTAAACATGTATAGAGCAATTACATTCTCTTACAATAAATTCGAAAATAAATCAGATATTAAACGCGATAAAATAAGGTTTATCGGATTTGATGGTAATGAAGAAACCAAACAGTATTCATATGTTAACTACTTCATTATTGATTTAGATAGATTTAAAGAACTTCGGAATGATTCAGAATATCCAGATTTCAACAGTCATTCTCCTATGTTGGACAGGTATAGGAAAATGTTACAACAGTGGAAAAGCTTTTCTGATAAAAATAATTTAACAGAAGATCAAATAAAAAGTATTCTGGAGAAATAGGATGGATACAAATCTCCTATTAACAATAATTGGAACAGTAGCATCACTGATTGGAGCTATTATATCTGTTAAACAAGCTGATAATGCAAAGCAATCTGCTACCGAAGCGAACAAAATAAAAAAACAACTTATAAATACAAGAAAAACATCAGAATTAGCTCAAATACAAGCTGATTGTAAACGAGCTCAAAAAGCAATGGAGAAATATGGACCAGGTTCAATACCTAGTAGTTTAGCTGGTACAAATCCCGAACATGATGCAATGGAAGTACAATCATTTCTATCTAGTCTTAAAGAACATAGAAGTTATTTTGATGCAGGTGCAAGGAAAAATATAGCTGATGATTTTTATGATACAGTCATGCCAATTCTATCTCAATTTTCACAAAGTAATGATCCAAAAAAATTAAAAAAATATGGAACACAAATAAAAACAAATTTAGATACTATTTCATCAAACATCAAATGCAACCTTGACGAAAGAAGAGAATCTACATAATAAATTTATATACCATGGAATTTTGACCTGTACAAAAAGAGAATAAGACCCCATGCGAAAAATTAAACCGGAGGCAAAATTTAAGTAAAAATTTTATGGTAGCAGAACAAGAAACGAGCGAACAACAGGCGCAAGCCACAATACCGGCCGTAAAGCACCGAGTACAGCGCATTACTGCCGGTACTGCGGCTATGCGCCAACCCGTTGGTGGAAATAAACCGGAACGAATGAACATTTTAGGCGGCGGCGGAAAAAGAACATGAAAATTACCAACCATAAAGAAAGTTGAAGGTAACCAACTTGAATTACTGGATAATGATTTCAAAAGAAGAACGTTGGTATGGTGGAAATGATGGATACCAAGATAATATTAATAACATTTACATATACGACAGCAAAGTTCAGAACCACAAACAAGTAATGGTTGGCGATATTGCCTTCTTTCGTAACGAAGATTATTTATTAGGCGTTTGTAAAATTGATAACATTACTAAATATGATGGAATCAAAGAAATAAAGCGTTGTCCAATATGTGAAAAAACCGAAATTTACCCAAGATCAAATACAGTTTACAAATACAAATGCAAAATGTGTAAAGAAGAATTTGAAGAACCACTTACAATACCAGTAAATGTAACAAATTTTTCAGCTCATTATGGAAATTTGTTTTTTAAGACACCTGAAGTTCCATATTCTGAAATTATTCGATACCAAATAAGTAAATCCAGACAACTTGCAATCGCACGTTTTAATGGAGTTGATTTTTGCAAATATCTTGGAAATACTTACCCAGCGCTTTTAGAAATCGCATATAAATTAGATATAATTCATAGGCCACAAGACGAATCAATCCCTAAGCAGAATTTCAATGAGATTATCAGAAATGACATTTCTGAATATATCCCCAATTTTAATGAAATCCGAGAAAAAATTCTAAGGACTATTTCAGAAAGAAAAGGTCAAAATAGTTTTAGAGAATCGTTAATAAAACAACACAATAATACTTGTATGATTTCACAATGTATTGAATCATCTGTGTTAGATGCTGCACACATAATTCCTTATCAAGGTGAAAATGATAATCATATTAATAATGGTTTATTGTTACGTACAGATATACATTCTTTATTTGATCTTGACTTATTGGGGATTAATCCTGATACCCTTGAAATATTTATATCAAAGAAAATAAAGGATTTTACATATACACAATTAACTGGTAAAAAATTACGCACAAATGGTATTAAATTAAGCTATGAAGCATTAAAATACAGGTGGGCATTGTATTTAACAAATGCATTATGAAAAAAAATTAAGGACATAAGAGCCGCCGCGGAAGAAATTACACTATGGTAGCGTTCCGGTTTACATCCACCAACAGCAAAAAGCCAAAATGCCTGCCGCAGGCGCAACACAGGCACTTCGGCTGTTTTGCGACCCGTTGT
>JAFGPP010000148.1 GCA_016936135.1 Thermoplasmatota archaeon | reverse complement strand
GGGTAGTTATTGCAAGATGCGTACACTGGAGCTTATCCGCAATGCGGATAAGCTCCAGTGTTAGACGCATTATTGCGGGTAAGCTCGCGTTGTGCGAAAGCCAGAGCACAAGATTTGTTGTTAAATAAAATATGTTTTGATATAATAACCCCGCCCCAGGAAGCCCGCCATCCTTGGCGGGCTAAGAGAAAATATGAGGAATAAACAATGAATGAAGAACTTGAAAGAAAAATAATAAAAGTACCAGACGGTGAAATCTGTGATTATATTGATGGTAAATTCCGCAGAGATACCCCTGAAGAATATGTAAGGCAAACAATTGAAAAAAGGCTAATTAACGAACACAAGTATAAACCAGACCGAATTAAAATTGAATTTGGCCTTAAACTAGGTTCCAGTCGTCCCCGTGCCGATATCGTTGTTTTCTCAAAAGATAGTACTCAGCTTACCCAAGATTATGTTTGGCTAATTGTTGAATGTAAGAATGAAAAAGTAGAACCGAAGAATAAAAAAGACGGTGTTGAGCAATTAAAATCATATATGAGCGCATGTCCAAATTGTGAATGGGGAATGTGGACAAATGGAAGATATAAAGAAGTTTTAAGAAAAATAAAAATTGAAGGTAAGTATGAATTCCAAGAATACAATGATATTCCCCCTGCCGATGGTTCATTAGAGGATGTAGATAGACCTAAACGCAACAGACTTAAAAAAGCATTTGATGATAATCTTCTAATGGTCTTTAAAACTTGCCATAATCATATTTACGTTACTGATGGCTTACAAAAACAACCAGCATTTTTTGAATTCTTAAAACTAATTTTTTGCAAGACACTTGATGAACAAAATGTAGGCAAACCACTTGAATTTTTTGCAACATCCAATGAGCGTTCAAATCCAGATGGGCAGTTAACCGTCAAAAATAGAATTTCAAAAATATTTGAAAAAGTAAAAAAACAATTCCCACAAATATTTGATTTAAACGATGAAATTAATTTACAACCCCGTTCTTTATCTTGGATTGTTTCTGAGCTGCAACAGTATAGCTTACTTGAAACCCATGTTGATGTTAAGGGGAAAGCATATGAAGAATTAGTTGGTGCATATTTAAGAGGGGATAGAGGTGAGTTTTTTACCCCAAGAAATATTATGCGAATGGCTGTAGAAATGATAAACCCATTACCTGATGAAAAAGTTTTTGATCCAGCATGCGGTACTGGTGGATTTCTAGTAACGGCAATGAACCATGTGATTGAAAAATTAAAACTCGAAGTTGAAAAAGATTTCGGGAAAAATGAGTCTGAATGGTCAGATTCTGAAAAAGGTATTGTTAGGGATAGAATTAAAGAAATTGCCTTATCAAATTTTTTCGGCTTTGACATAAATCCTGATTTAGTTAAAGCAACCAAGATGAATATGGTAATGAACAACGACGGAAGCGGTAATATTTATCGTAATGATTCTCTCTTGCCTCCACATGAGTGGTCAGGAAAACTTAAGCAACAATTTGCAAAGTCATTGAATGTTGATCCAAATAGTATAAAGAATTACAATTCAATTGAGTTTTTTGATGTCATCGTCACGAATCCCCCATTTGGCAGTAAGATTCCAATAAAAGATAGCCATATACTTGAACAATTCAGTATTGGTTATATCTGGAGAAATAAGCAGCTCGATAAAAGCGAACAAAAAGAATGGGCGATTTCATCCGATTTTCAATCTTCAGTACCACCTGAACAGTTATTTATCGAGCGTTGTTTGCAATTTCTCAAGCCAGGAGGCAGATTAGCCATTGTATTACCGGATTCCATTTTAGGTAATCCAGGTCTTGGATATATCCGGCAGTGGTTGATTGAAAAAACAAGAATTGTTGCTAGCATAGATTTACATGTTGACACTTTTCAACCAAGAAATGGTACACAAACATCTATTTTACTTGTTCAGAAGAAAACAAAAAAAGAAATTGAAATAGAACAGCAGACTGGTAAAATAAAGCCATATAATATTTTTATGGCAATGGTTGAAAAAGTCGGTCACGATAAAAGGGGTAATACTCTTTTTAAGCGTGATGAACACGGCAATGAAATATGGGTACCAGAAGAACAGAATGTCCTTGAAATTAATACATCTGCAATCGGTGATATAAATGTCAAAGCTGAAAGTAAGGTTCGAGTTATTGATGATCAAAGCCGTGAAGTTCCAGCAGTTTTTGCTAAATGGAAAAATCAAGAAGGCTTATCATGGTAAACCAATTTTTAAAACATGAAAGCTTGTTTGAAACTCAAGTAGAAAACATACCTCCGTTCAAATGGACATCGGTTTCTATTAATGAAATTATTGAATCATCTCATCGTTTGGAAGCGAGCGTTTATGGAATTGAGGGCAGGCAAGCAAGAAAAGATTTAGAAAAATGTAAATGGCCGGTTGTTTCTATTGCGGATTCATTTATCAAGAATGCATTCTACTTAGGCAGGTTTAAGCGAATCTATGTAGATAAATATAATGGCGTGCCATTTATTTTGCCCTCTCAAATAACAGAGATATATCCTAAAGCAGTAAAATTTATTTCGCCTCAAACAGATATAGACATTGAGAGCACAAAGGTTAAACAAGGGCAAATATTATTAACGCGATCAGGCACTATTGGTATTGTATCTTATGTAACAAAAACACTTAATAATAAATCACTTTCAGATGATGTCATACGAATTGTAGCAAAAGAATACCCAGGTTATATTTATGCTTACTTAAAATCCCAAATAGGTAAAACTCTTATATTAACAAATAACTATGGTGCTGTCATCAGTCATATAGAACCGGAACATCTTAATAATATTCTAATTCCTAACCCATCACCTATTTTAAAACAGGAGATTCACAATTTGATTAATGATTCATACAGGCTTAGAGACGAATCCAACGATCTGATTGATGAAGCACAATTATTGTTAAAAGATGCTCTTAAATTACCTCATATTGAAGATTTTCAAGCGAATGTCAAGCAGTTTGATAGAAATGCAAGTGTTCTCAATTATTCTGTACCTCTAATTGATTTAGAAAATCGCCTTGATGGCTCATTTCATATTCCAATTGTCAAAGCTATCGAAAACCATCTATATAAATACGCAAAGGAAGTTACTGTTATTGGCGATAACAAAATTAGTCGCTCTGTTATTTTACCTGGTAGGTTTAAGAGAATATATGTTGAAGAAGGAAGTGGTATTATTTTTTTTGGTGGAAAACAAATTTATGAAATTGATCCAAGGTAAGCGTTAATTTCACCCACTATTTTTTGACACAGATTTTCTCAGCGGTCAGATTAAAAGGCATTAGATCGATATAGTCCTGCTC
>JAFGPP010000028.1 GCA_016936135.1 Thermoplasmatota archaeon | reverse complement strand
CTGGTATAACATCTTTTTCACTGTTATCTAAGGATCCAAAAATATATGGAATCCCACAAGGAACTATTACTTTTTTCTCTTTACGAATCACCAAAAAACTTTTTTTTGGATAACAATTTTTTCCAGTTATAGCAACAACAATACCTGCAGCACTACCGCCGATAATTAATACATCTGTTTTCTTCATATCATTTTCCTCTTTGTTTTTTTATAAATTTTAATTGCTTTATGCAAGGTATTCACAGCAAGAAGAGCACAGTGATTATGTTCTTTTGGAAGACCATCCAACGCATCAAGTATCTGAATAGAATTTATATTATCAGCATCTTGCAATTTTTTGCCTTTAGCCATCTTTGTAATCATATTTCCTGCAGCAAGTGTCGCACCACAACCATCTGTCCAAAACCGTGCTTCCTGTATTATGTCTTCTGCTATCTTAAGAGTAATTTTCATTGTATCGCCACAAGGACCTTTAATAATACCAACTGCATCTGGATTTTCAATAACTCCAAAATTGGTAGGATTACGATACTCATTGATTACTATTTTTGAATAGGTTTTTTCCTCATCATATTCGATTTTCTTTTGAAGTTCTATTACCATTTTTACAAAATCATCATCAATCATGTTTTTCTTATCATCTCCTGTATTTTATTCCACATCTCACGAATCTCACGAGATAATTTTCCATCAGAAAATTCAATAATATTTTTTTGATTAATCATAGCTTTAGTAATTACTGTATCATAAGAAAGTTTTCCAACAACCTCAATATTTTTTTCATTACAAAACTTTTCTATTTTATAGGTGTTATCAACATTTATATCATACTTATTAATACAAACAAAAGCAGGAATACTGAAATGATGTGCTACATCAAGAATTCTTTCTAAATCATGAATCCCAGAGAGCGTTGGCTCCGTAACAACTAACACAAGATCAACACCCGTCAAAGAAGCAATAACCGGACAGCCGATACCTGGCGGGCCATCTATTACAATCAAATCCTTCTTTTTTTCCTCAGCTAATTTTTTTGCATTCTCTCTAACCACTGTTACAAGTTTACCAGAAGCCTCTTCAGCCGTATTTAAAACAGCATGAGCCATAGGCCCAAAACGTGTATCAGAAATATATGCAAAACCTGAATCTCTTTCCACCATTGCAATAGCATCAACAGGGCAGACATAAGCACAAACGCCACAACCCTCACAAGATTGCTTAATAAGATGTATATCTTTAGTTATTGCATCAAATTTACAGGACTCAAAACATTTTTTACAATAGATACATTTTTCTTTATCAATATCTGCAACTTTAAGCCCATGAAATCCCATAGTTTTTTTAATCTCTGGTTTAAAAATAAGATGTAAATCTGCTGCATCTACGTCACAATCAGCAAAAACAGCATTCTTTGCAAGAGATGCAAAAGCAGCAGTAATAGATGTTTTTCCAGTACCCCCTTTACCACTAATCACCGTAAGCTGCTTCATATACTCACTTCCTCTTTTATCCTACTATAAATAAGCCCAAACATCTCATGCCATTCATGAGACTCATTTACCAAAGCAATACCAGTAGAATACAAATTGGCAATCTTCTTTCTTTCAGGAATTTTTAAAAGAACGGGGATATTTTCCTTCTTACAATAAAACTCGACTTTATCATCGCCAACACCATCACGATTAATAACAACTCCAAAAGGAATATTCAAATGCCTTACCACATCAACAGCAAGTCTAAGATCATGAAGACCAAAAGGAGTAGGCTCAGTAACAAGAATGCAATAATCTGAACCACTAATTGATTCAATAACTGGACAAGAAGTACCAGGAGGAACATCTATGATGACATTTTTACTCTTATCAATTTTTCTTTTCAAAGCTTTAATAACAGGTACTGCCTGGCTTTCACCAACATTTAACAAACCCTGATAAAAATCGATACCATTTGTTTGCCCATGCTCAATTATCCCAATAACTCGTTTATTCCAGTTAACCGCATTCTTTGGGCAAACAAGCTCACAACCACCACAAGAGTGGCACAATTCCGGAAAAACAAGAATATTATTAGGAACAACAGCTAACGCATTATATGCACAGAACTCAGAACACTTTCCACAATAATCACATTTCTTTTTATCTATTTCAGGTATATTCAAAGAGACTTCTTCATACCCTTTGATTTTTGCTTTTAGAAAAATATTTGCATTTGGTTCTTCAACATCACAATCAAGGAATTGAACCTCCCCTGTGCTTAAAGCAAGGTTAGTTGATATCGTTGTCTTTCCTGTTCCACCCTTTCCACTTGCAACTGATATAATCACCAATCTTCCTCCACTAAAATTTTAATTTTTTTGTAGTTTATTGTTAATATCCAATTCAGAGTTTGAATCTAGAGATGATGTCTGTCCCTAAAGGCATGTTTTCCACAAGAATCAGAAATACTTGCCTTTTGAAGTTTACCATGTTTAAAAGCAGTGATTGCGTCCCTTACTGTCCCACTAGCTCCAATGTAAATAGCTATACCGTAACCGTCAAAAGCTGAAATCGCACGTCTTCCTAGACCGTTACAAACAAGTACATCAACGCCTTCCTTTGCCATAATTTCTGGAGGATCACCATGACCACCCATATGATGACTTACATTAGGCACGACTTTTACTTCATCTGTATCAAGATTGATTATTGTGTATGTCGGTACCCTACCAAAATGTTCTCCAACAAAATCATCTAATCCTTTATCTCCGATTGTTGGAATGCAAATTTTCATTTGTTTCAACCTCTTCTACCACCCATCCCAAAATGACTTTCGACACTAGGGGCATCAATTTCCTTAAGTTCGCCTTTCTTAAAATTACCAATAACCTGGTTGATATTTCCTGTTACACCTGTGATTACTTTAATTCCCGCTGCCGTTAAAGTTTGGAATGCATTTGGACCAACGTTTCCAGTAATTACTACACTAGCACCTTTTTTAGCTATCATTTCAGCAGCTTTAATTCCAGCTCCGCCAGAAGCCATCATACTATCATTTGAAAAATATTCGACATTCATCGAATCTATATCAATTATTAAAAAATATTTACATCGGCCAAATCTTGGATCCACATCTGCATCCAAATTCTCTCCTGTTGAGGTTACACATATTTTCATTTAATCTCACTCCTTCTAGCCCTTACTATTTTTAATTATTATCGTTTCCCCGTTTTTCGTGTAAATAAGATGTTGAGCTGATGGATCACTATTACTAATAAACCCTAAATTCATTAAGAAATCTTTAATGTTCTCCATATCGCTTGTGTCATTTTTTCCTTCTTCATCTTTCATTTTCTTTCACCCCAAATTTATTAATCTAAATACTAAGAAGATCTAGTCATGAGTGCACCGCATTTTGGACATTTCGTTTGATAGCATGGCACACCTAATTGATGGGATGTTCGATGCCCACAATTTGGGCATACACACTCTCCTTCAGGCCCCAAACCAAAACCACCACCCAAGCCTCGCCGCCCACCTCTTCCAAAACCTCCTCCCCCCCGGTGCCTAGGCATTTTATCTCTCCTCCTTTTTGTTAACAATTAATTCAATTTTTTTAACAATTTTTCCAAACGCCTTTCCTGCATCCGTCGAGGAATTTTTTATCAGAAATGGTTCACCCGTATCCCCAGTCAGAACTATCTTTGGATCAATAGGAACCTTACCAAGAAAATTTATATGAAAATCTTTTGAGGCTTTTTCTCCCCCTCCTGTTTTAAAGATATCAATTTCCTTATCACAATAAGGACATCTAAAACCACTCATGTTTTCAATAATTCCAATAACCGGTATATTCATTTTTTTAACAAAATTAATTGATTTACGTACACTAACCAATGCTACGTCCTGAGGTGTCGTGACAATTACCGCACCATCACTATTAGGAATAAGCTGTGCGATACTTAAAGGCTCATCACCAGTTCCAGGGGGAAGATCAACAATAAGATAATCCAAGTTACCCCAATTAAAATCACCGATAAATTGTTTTATGGCAGCCATTTTTAATGGACCACGCCAAATAACTGGAGAATCCTTATCTTGAAGTAGAAATCCCATAGATGTAACTTTCAATTTTGGTGAAACCGAAACTGGAGTTATTCCTACTTGTGTTGGTACAGGTCTTTTATCTTCAACCCCCAGTATCGTTGGTATACTTGGCCCATGGATATCACAATCCATTAGCCCAACATTATACCCTTTTTCTGAAAGCGCAAAAGCAAGATTTGCAGAAACGGTACTTTTACCAACACCACCCTTACCACTCAATACAATAATTGTGTGTTTTATTTTACTAAGACTTCTCTTAATTTTGGAATCATCGTAAACATTTTTTTCCATCTAATAAATCACCTGAACATAATTACTTTAATTTTACCATTTAGGCCAAAAAATAGGAAGGTAAATAAGGTCTTATATCTTATTGTGAACCTTCCTTTTCAGCTTTAGATAGTTCCTTTATTCTTTCTCGTACCGCCTTAATTTCGTCTTCAAGCCCCTTGATTATATTTTCCAAGTGATCTTTTTCCTCTTCTTTGCTAGGTTCTGGATATGATCTAGGGTAGTAGTACGGGTCGGATTCATAATAAGGATACGATCCTCTCCACCAGAATCCTCTGCCACGTCCTAAGCCTCTGCCCCATCCTCTACCAAAACCTCGACCAAAACCAAATCCTCTACCTCTTGGAACTCCTTTAGTAAAACCAGGGTTATCATATCCAGCACAGTATCCCAATGCTCTACCAGACATAGGTCCACGACCCAAAGGTCCTGTTCTATCGCCACCAGGCATATCTTATTTCACCTCCAATTTAATTTTTTTCTATTTCCAAATTTTCGCATTCTTTCATGAAGTTCTTTAATCCTTTTATCCTTGTGATTCTCATATGCATTCATATTAGATTGCCTCTGCTTCTTCATATTTTAGATATCTAAATCATTAATATTTGCTACAATATAACAGTAGTAAACAAATATTTATAAAGATAATTGAAATAATTATAAAGTAAAATCCAATTTTTACTAATATTTATCAATAAAATTTAAATATTACAAATACTTTACAAATAATTAATAGTTAATTAATTATGTGAAAATATGGCCAGAGAAAGTGTAAAACTAGACCAAAAAGACAGGAAAATAATTACTCTTCTACATGATAATCAAGATATTTCCCAGGATGAGATTTCAAAAATTGTCCATTTATCACAACCCTCCGTTGCAATGCGTATTAAAAAACTAAAAGAAAGAGGAATTATAGATCAGATTATTGGTGTAAATCTTAACAAAGTGGGAATTTATGTTGCAACTATTATGGTTAGAACCACGAATTCTACTAAAATTCTTAATATGTTTAGAAACTGCCCGTTTTTTTTAAATGGTTTTGTTATTTCGGGGGAAAATAATTTGTTATTATTGTTTGCAGGGGAAGATTTGGCCTCGCTTGAATCAATTATAGACGAACGTTTACGTCCAGACCCTGATGTTCAAAGTGCTGATTTCAACATTGTTATATCTAGTATCAAGGACTTTATTATGCCAATACGAATGATCGAAAGACCTCTAAAATCACCACCATGCGGAATAGAATACAAAGAATGCCAGGCATATCACGAAAATCGTTGTTTCGGTTGTCCTGCCACAAGACAATACAAAGGTGTGTTTTTTTAAGATGGTATTGGGTTTATTACATCATTAAACTTTAATTTTATTTTTAAAAGATGTTACCTATGTGGATAACATTTATCACCTAATTTGTTAACTATAAATAATCTTATCAATTTCTTTTTGTGAAAAATAATGTGGTGATTTATATGAAAAAAATATATTCAATAATAGCTATTGTGCTCATTTGTGCAATTTCTACGAGTTCTCCTGGACAGCAACATAATACCAGTGGATCAATGGCAAGTGAATGGTCAGGTTTATTAAGAATTGAAGGAAAAGAGAACACTATTTGGAATGGTATTGTAACGATTACTGATACTTATTTTGATGCAAGAAATGTTGAAACAAATGAAACAAAAAATTATTATATCCCCTATCCCACTCCCTTAAGTGCTGTTGTGGAAGCTGCTACAGTTGGTGGTTTTTCTTATATTATTGACTATTATCCAAGCTTCGATGCATTTCTTGTTAGCAAAATTGATGATGATTCTGATTGGTGGCATTTTTGGGTTGATTACGAACTTCCAATGGTGGGTGCAAATGCTTATGAATTAACTAAAGAAGATAATGAGATTGTTTTTGGATATCTTGAGAGCTGGTATGCACACGCTTTAATTGTAGAGGTTGATAAATCAGAGGTAAAAAAAGATGAAATCATAACAGTTAATGTTTTAGATGAAACAAACACTAGTGTTTGTGGTGCTACAGTTTATGTTAACTCAGAAACCTACACCACTGATACTAATGGAAAAGCAAGAATTACACTTTCCAATAAAGGAAAATATTCTATCTATTCTGAAATGGATGGTTTCGTACGATCAGACAAAGTAAGTGTCCAGGTCAAGAAAAAAAGTCTAATTAGAGATTTGGATACATCCATATTTAACAATTTATTTGAGCAAATTCTTAAAATTACAAAAAATCTTACAATCTACAAAATATTAATACAATAACTGATTATAACTGTGGAGATAGTATCATGGAAAAATCCTTATTGAAGAAAATTTTACTGATATTGATTCCTTTAATTTGCGTTATTTTAATAGGCGTGGTCCTGGCAAATATTGGGATTATTTCAACTGAGGCACCTCAACCAAATTCACATACAGTCAATGCAACCTTAGTCATCGATTATGGAAATGATACGGTAGATACATATAACATTGAGCTGGAAAATGCTACAGTTTTTTCGATTTTAAAGGAGGCTTCTAAATTATACAATTTCACGTTTGAAGCACAGTATTTTGAGCAATACCAATGCCATTATGTAACCTCAATTAATTCTGTTGAGGAAGGACAGGACAACAGATACTGGCAATTCTATTTAAACGAAAATTATGGAACTGTTGGTGCTGATTTCCAAACTGTCAAAGACGGTGATTTAGTTGAATGGGTTTTTCAACAACCGCAGATTTAAGATAAATTTAATAAACAATTTGATTTATTCGGAAGAATGAGGGAAATAAATATGATAGAAGTAATCAGAAATAACATATCAAAAATATTTATTGCTTCGGCTTTAATCGTAATAGGAGTAATAGGAAGGCTGGCTTTTTTAGAATTTTTACCAAGTTCACCATCTTTGTATATTACACTTAATAATGTAACACAACCTGTGTTAATGATGGATCTATTCTTCCTAGTAGCAATAATTTGCATTCTAAGCGGTTTATTATTTAAAAGCTATTTTGTTTTTTTAGTTCCTTTGTCAATAATGATTATTACTGACATAATAATTGGAAACGACTTTATCTTTTTATTTACCTGGTCAGGATTTGCAATGATTGGTTTCATAAGCCTTGTTCTAAATTCAAAAAATAAATTTACAATTAAAAATACTCCTTTGATATTTGGTGCAAGTATCGGCAGTGTTCTTCTTTACGATTTATGGACCAATCTTGGTTGCTGGCTAGGTTGGTATCCAAATACCATTGAAGGTCTAAGTTTATGTTTTACCAACGCATTGCCTTTCACACTATGGCATTTGTTATCAACAACAGTAGCACTGACTGTTATTGTATTACCAATATTATATATAAAAAAACATCTGGATACCAAATCTGATTATTCAACAAAACCAATTGAAAAACCTTTGTCTTTTTACTAAAGACAAAAATTTCTTTATTTTTCTGAATTCTTGTTCCTAAGATTTATTCTAATTTTTTTCTTATCAATTGATACTAGTTTTTTCAAATTTATTGTAACTTTTCCTTGGGGTTTGAACTCATCAATTGGTTTGTCGGGAGTTTTTCCATTTACATCATAAATATAAAATCCCTTATCCCCGCCAATTGAAATAATCTGTTTATTTTTTCCGTAATCTCTAATCTCGACATCGGGTAGTTGCTTCAGGGCATCAAAAATTGTTTCATTCTTTTTGATGTCTATATTATATTCATCAATAAAGGGATCAAAAATTTTTTCTAAACAATCAGGATTTACCGATAAAAGATGAACATTTCCGATTATTCTTCTTTTTAATATGCCTGTCTTTTCAAGTAATTTAACGTGTCTTGATATAACAGGTTTCGATATCTTAAGAATTCTGGACAATTCAGAGATATGTAGCTCTTTACCTCCTAGTGTTTTAATTATATTGATTCTGGTTTTGCTGCTTAAGGCCTTAAATAAATCATTGTTGTCCATTGTACTAACAATTGTTACTATTTATGCTATGCTTATAAATCTTTTTTTATTGTTAAATTAATACCTAAGTGTTAAAATGCAAAAAAAATCAGTTACCTTTTTGGTGCTAATTTTTAGCGCATTACTTCTGAACACCATAATCTCTAATGTAGCTTCTTATGAACACAAAGTTAACAATTTTCCTTTCAAACCAACTGATGTTGTAATAGTTAAATCATTGAATTTTTTACGAAAACAACAAACAGAGGAAGGAAGTATTGGAAGTTATTTTGTTTCCACCTGGGGTGCCATGGCTATTTCCTCTGCAGAAGAGGATTTCAGTAATTGGACCAATTTGGTGGATTACTTAGAAAACCACACTAATTATATTGACTTAACAAAAGCAACTGACTTGGAAAGACTGACAATGGCAATTGTTTCATGTGATAAAGATCCAAGAAATTTCTCAGGAATAGATTTTGTGGCAAGGATTAAAGATTTTTTTGACGGATCTCAAATATCGGGCAATAGTGATATTTTAGATGACATATTTGGAATTTTGGCCTTGATATCAAGTGGAGTAAAAAAAGATTCATCAATTATTCAAACATTATGCAATTATGTTAAAAATAAAGAATATGAAAATGGTGGATGGGGTAACGTTGACACAACTGCTGTAGCTATCATGGCATTAATTTCTAGCGGGGAAGATAAAAATTCTGAAATTATTGAAAAAGCAATTGCTTTCATTAAAACAAAACAAAATGAAAACGGCGGATTTGAATTGTGGGGCAATACCAATACCGCAACAACTGCATGGGCAGTTCAAGCAATTGTGGCGGTGGGAGAGAATCCAACAAGCATTTATTGGAAAAAAAACGGAAGTTGCCCCATTGATTATCTTTTAAATTTACAACAGGACGACGGTAGTTTTAATTGGTCTGAAAACAATAATATGAATTCACTTTGGATGACTGCCTATGTAATTCCTGCTCTACTTGGTATATCATATCCAATAAAAATATTTGAAAATAACGAGTCTGAAGGCAAAGATGATTCCAAAGAATCTAAAAATGAAAATCAACCTAGTAATCAAAATGATAATAATCCTAAAATCTCTAATGAAGATAATAACCAACCAATTGAACTTCTAACTATTTCTAAACCTATAGAGGGAGCAATATATGTTTACAATAAAGAAGTAAAATTACCGATCTCAGGGATTTTTATTATTGGGCAAGTCGAAATCATTGCAGATGCAAATGAAGATGTAGAAAAGGTTGAGTTTTATTTAAACAATGAACTGAAGTATACCGATTATAAATCTCCTTTTGTATGGTATTTTAATGAAAAGGGGATTTTATCTATAAAAAAAATTACTGTAAAAGCATATGTATACAACGATAAAATCCTTGTTGACATAAATAGTATTATAACAAAAATAGACTCTGCAATGTCGCACATCTACATGGAAAAAACTGTAAATTGTGTTAATTATTTTATTAGATATCTAAAGACATATGCAGAAACAATTGAAAATTTTATTGATAGGAATTGTGAATTTAAGGAAAAAGAGATTTGCATTTTCAATTTATTTCCCCAGTTGCACTAGTAAATATTGATAAGAATAAAGAAAGTTATAAACGCAAAATGTAATAATTGTAGCAATTAGAATTCCGATTATTACCTCAAAAAGCGAGTGAGCTTAGAGTTTTACCCTTGCCCAAATCGTCAGTGGAATCAGTATATATAATGGAACCGCAAAAATTCCAAAGTTAAAAGTTATTGCAGTAATGGGTCCCGCAACACCTGAACCATGAGCAGAAATTTTTCGAAATAAATTTCCAATAGATATTGCAATTGTAACCAAACAGTTTGATGCTGAGAGGGCAAATAAATTTAAATTTTTAAAAAAATAAAATAAAATTGTGGCAGTGATGTAGCCAATTATTACTATCATATAAAACGGTGTTCTAACTGATCTTTCCGAAACCCAAATATCCACTTTACCTTTTTGTAAGCATATAGAATAGCAATCACTGGAAATATGCATAAAAAAAGTATTCCAATTAATAAGTTCAAATGTAAACCTGTGTATACATGATTATAAATCGGAAAAAAAGTAAGAATCAATACACTAAAGAAAGCGATACTTACCGGAGATAATACT
>JAFGPP010000003.1 GCA_016936135.1 Thermoplasmatota archaeon | reverse complement strand
TGCAGGCCGTTGGCCTGACCGGCCTGCTGCTTCTCCGCTTCTCCGCACCAAGGGTGCAACAGCACTAAGGTAGGGCAACGCCCTGTTGTTACAGCATTACGCGTTTACCAAAGTCCTGAAAGGGCGCGAGCAAGAAGATAAAAAACAATCCAGCTCATGCGGATTGCCGATCCAGCCAACAGTTCATTTCGGCAGATCCGGAAGAGCAGGGAAGGTTTAGTTCAACATACCCTCCAATACAAAGCGTATGCAAGCAACGCTTTATTAGAGGCTAAGTGTTTTATGTGGTGTAGTTTATCATTCAAAACTGTCTATTTGCAAAGGGTAATTTTTGTTTTTCATTATGGAAAGTTCTTAAAACCAATTCTTCATAATTTCTTGGTTCTGGTGGTTCACCGGTGGAAAGTATCCATAATGCAAACCTTTCATAGTTTTTCAATTGCCATAATATTTCTCCCCCTTTATGTGGTCCGCTTGTACTAATTTTTCCATTTCCATGACGCAATAAATCTCCTAGTCTAACATTCAATGAACGAAATGACTTTTTACCAGCAAGTCCGTAATAAACTATGTCAGTATTTTTTACCCATTTATTTTTTAATTTTTCGACTGTCCATGGTTTTATCACATTTCCACGAATCTTTGCTTCGTTAGGAGAATAATATTCTGGAAAATAGTCATTTGGAATAGAGATAGCATAAATTCCACAACGATTTAGGTTTTCATTATTTGGCAATCCATTTTTTAACAAATCGGATAAAAGCCCAATCATTTCAAATTCGTTCTTAGTAAGAAAATCTATCTCTGATGGATTCCCTTTTAAATTAACATTCAAACTTTCAGCACTAACTTTTCTAGGTTCTTTTTTCTCTGGAGTAATTGATGTCTTTTCCTTTTTCACTTTGTCCCAATTATTTAAATAGACTAATCCATTGTCTTTGAAAAAATATGATGGATAATTGTTTACTCTAGCTGAAATCTGACTAGACTTAATTCTACTCTTGTCTCCTTTTTGATAGATTTTTAAATCATTCAGGATTGTCGCTATTTCTGCTGGTTTTAATGGCTTTCCATTTTCTTTTAAAACCTTTTCTATTGCTTCATGTAATGTCATAGTTTTCTGTCTTTACTATACCACATAACGGCCACTTGTATATGGTCGGGCGGGATTTCTGGAAGAAATCGTGTCAGACCCGCAGGAAAGTGGGCGCAAGGTCTAACTTGTCAGACCGCTGAACCCCCCGCCTGCCATATACAAATTGTTACTTGCTGGGCTTTGTTTATACATCTATTTTTAAGAAAAAATTATCTAATGCTTCTTTCAGTTTTTTATTATCCATTGACCTTGCTATTTCTCTCATTTCACTTGCTTGGAAATAGGACACCTTAAATTTCTGTGCTGACTCGGAGAATCTATTAAGTTTGTCAAAAGCATCGCTCGTAAATCCGCCAGTAGACCAAAATTCAAATTCTAATCTTTTTTTCTTATAAGTTTCCTGTTTGTCAAACCATGCTTTAAACGCAGGAATTTTTACATTAATCCATTTCTCAATTACATCGATATCAATCACCGATTTTTTTGCTTTGCACTCTGCAATGACAATCTTATCGTTATATACAGCAAGAATATCCATTTCATGTTTAGCTTCATTTTCAAAAATTTCTCTTCCCAAGTCTAGACTTTGGCAGCTCGCGGAATGAATATGACCAACCATATACTCAAATAATGCCCCTCTAATATTATTTACTAAGCCTTCATTGTATATTTTGAGTTGCTTTATCAAATCGAGATATTTATCCGGATTTTTTTTCAAACTTGCTCCTGCATTTGTTAGAATCGTAACAAGTTCTTTTAGAGTCTCTGCATATTTTTGGCCAAATAATTCACCAATAAAGCCAATCACTATTCCTCTCTGTTTTAGTAATGATAATGCATCTTTATCTAAATCATCGACAATTAAAAATGGTATTATTCTAGGTGCATTTTTAAAGCTTTGAATATGTTTGATTTTTTCGACGAAGAAGTCTACGTCGTTTTTGTAAATAGAATTTCCCAATAAAATATCAGCTAATAAAAATCCAGGTTTTTCATTTTGGAATAAGCCTGTAATTGTTGATACTCCTTTAAATGCCCACCGAAATTTCCCATATTCAGCGAAAGATGCACCAGAATTATATGAAATCATTCCAGTGTTCCTAACAAGTGACTTAAAGGATGAAAGAGTATCTATTTTTATTAATTCAATGGTTTTGTTGGCGACTGAAGTATTGCGGCTCAAATTGAATTTTGGAGCAATTGAATAGTATGAATTACTATAAATTAAAATTCCTTGCTCTACGAACTTTTGTAATACTTTTCCAAATGGTATGTGCCCCTTTAACGCTAAAACTGGATAGTTTGTGTAACATTCAAGAAATTCCTTACTCAAGGTTCCACCATGTAATCTAAGAGCGTTTAAACAATACCAGTATTTTTTCCCATTGTCAAATAGGGATTTAATAAACCTGTCATAAAAAATATCGTTATTCTCATGTACTTTTAAATAGCAGAATGACTGGTTGCTCGTATAGAAGCCTTTTATTTTTTCAATTTTATTACTTCTAGAAACCTTTTGACTTGCAGTATTAATTGGAATAGATTCTTTTATTCCCAACTGTCTTGCGAGTTCACTGGACATCAATGGTCCGTGTTCAAATAATATTGTTTCAATGGTTGTCATATGACTCTATATATAAAAAACTCGTTAGAGTTTTTTGAAGCAAGTCTTTTTTTTTCGCTGTATTCCTTTATTCACGCAAAATTTAATTTCAAAAGACTCAAAATATAGTCAAAAAAGCTGTCATATCATTTTTCAGAATAAGATGAACGATTCAATTTCAGCCTTGCAGGTCAACTCTGTTATCTGTATCCCAAAATTATCTTATATTTCTGCTACCGGGGCGATCTGCGTAACTTTTTAATCTTATATTTTCCGCACCTCAATTTACAAAACATA
>JAFGPP010000027.1 GCA_016936135.1 Thermoplasmatota archaeon | reverse complement strand
TTTATTATCTCAAAATATGTAAAATAATCAACTCCAATACCATATCTGACGGCACTTGGTATAAATAAGCATAAAAATGACAGAGTAAAATAAATAGTCTTTGTTTCAATTCTTCTGGAATAAGAATAACAAAAAGCAAAAGATAGTAAAAACAAATACTGAAAAATATAAAACATCATTTATTTCTAAAAATTGAAAAAAAAGACAGAATATTATTGATAATATTTCTAAAACACCTAATTGAAGCAATAAATAGACTGATGTATTTATTGTGATTAAAATAAAATGTTAATATATCTATCGGCAGTTGCCTTCTTTTACAAGCCTCAAACCTAATATATAAATTCCATAGTTTCGCTTTTTTTTCATTGATACCGTTACTAGAAATTCCTTTTCTATGATGACGATAGAAGTAAAGAATATCTTTGACAAAGATAACATTTGAAACTTCTTCCATAACCAAACATAATTCTTGATCCACACCCCTTAGGGTTGATACGCTTAAACCACAAGATTGGTAATAGACATGTCTTTTAAAAGTATTAAAATGAGATAATGTCGGTGACAATAAGTAATTGACAAAATTTATATCCTGAATAATTATTGGTGATACTCCATATACATGCATCCTATCATTACAATTGTAATGTCGAGATGAAATCAATCCTACTTTTGCGTTATCCATATGATACATAGTCATTTTTTCAAGTGCATCATTTTCTAGCTTATCATCAGGATCTAAAAAGCCACAGATAATTCCACTTGCACAGTCTATTGCTCTTTTCTTTGTATAACCACAACCCATATTTTGTGGGTTGATAAAAAGCTTAAACCGATCATCAATTATTTTATATTGTGTATAAATTTCTACGGAGTTATCTGTTGAATTATCATCAACAAAGATTACCTCAAAATTACTATAGGATTGTTCAATAACACTATCTAAACATTCTTTTAAAAATCTAGAATTGTTATAATTTGCTACTAAAATAGAGAATAGCATTATTCATTCCTTATCATTAAAGATCTCATTCCACATTCTATTTACTCTGACAATGTTTTTATTTTTTTTATTGACTAATTTCTCTTTTATTGAATTTTGATTCTCAATAATTTTATTTATCATACACATAACTTCTGATAGCTTTAATGATTTTAATAAATAATCATTCATCTCATACTCATCAAATAAACATTGATATTTATGGCTCCACGATGTAGCAATACAAGGCAAACACGAATTGAAAGCACTGATAGCGCCATGGAAACGAGATGTAATAACAAATTTTGATATTGATATTACGCCTTTTACCTCAAGAGCAGTCAACCCAGTAATGATAGGAATTTTTATTCTCTTTGAAATCATTTTACATAATTTTAAATCAAGTTTCCCTTCATGATTTAATAAAAACACCTTAAAATTTAAAGAATACAAATGATTAATCACACCAACAAATAATAATAAATAATCATTCATTGAATGAGTACCCTTATCAATCATTCTATAATTAGGGATAATGCAAACAAAATTTGAATATTTTTTAAATTTTTCTGGAACTATTCCATTAACCAAAACAGTGAAATCCGGGTATAACCTGATTTTATTTTTTAAAATATTACTGTCTTCAAGATATTTATACGAAATAACATCTCTTGCAATTATTAACTTTGAGAATTCTGACAATAAATATGTAAGTTTTTTTGATTCAGATAACTTGAATGGGCCGAATGCTTGTGGTAGAAATATTATGCTGCTTGTTTCTGAATATTTTTTTAAAAAATATAACCAGCTTTTGTAAAAATAATCTTCATACTGAATCGGCCATTGATCTGAGAATTGGAACCCACCTGCGTCTAAAACATAATCAATACCATTGATAAAATTTTTATCTAGAAAAAAAGGAGATATTGGTAGATTTAATCTACGTAAAATACCAACTATATGAATTATCTGAAAAAAACGATATATATAGTAATATGGTTTTTTATGGAAAAATAGAGAAGTTTTAATATAGGAACAACCTTCTGGTAATCCAGAATATGGAAATAAAACTTCAGCATCTGGATAACGACTCTCAATTTCTTTAAGAACCGCATAAAGCATTAACTCAGCGCCCTTATTTAAAGTATTTGTTCCTGTTATCAATATTTTCAAATTTTTCCTCATTTAATATAAAATATGATTATCGTAATGTAATTAATAAATTTTGAAACAGAGCCATCTTAATATAATTATAAAAGGTCTCAATGGACCTACCACCACTCTAATCTAATCAAACATTGTAAATTACTAGGATGAGACACTTCCACGTTATTCTTACAATTGGGATAGAACAAAATTACTTCAAAATTGCATGACTTACAAAAACATTACATTAGGCATAACCAGAAAATATATTTTCGAAATTTTACTTGTTTGTTCCTTTTATAAAGAAACAATGAAAAAATAGGAGATATCCTGCATCGGATTATAAAACCTCTATCACAGTATAATTGACGTATAAAAATACTAATTTGTTCTTTATCAGATTCATACTAATAATCAGTCAATAAGAAAACGACACGCTCACAAGAAGTAACAAATATTTATTCAGTTAAATTTATTTTAAATATTTCATTATTATATGACAGTACAACATAATTAATTCAGTAAAAACATATGCACTGCGAAAAACGAATTGATAAAAACTGCTTAATAAGTGGTTAGACTATTGACTTGCCAACAATAATCGATTATTTATCAATGAACAACAATATTTCTATAGTTAACTAGAAATAGCCATATATGTCACAATTTAATAATTTCATGTTTGACTATTCATAAAAGACAAATCAAGAAATAGTCGAAGCAAAGTATCATAAATTTCATATTTCTTCAATTCTTTTAGCAATTCTAAAATACTCACTTTATTGCATTTAATTTTATAGTTAAGATGTATATTATGTGGTTGGATTTAGTTCAATCTTATTTATATTCATGGGACTTACAAAGGCGATATACTGCCATTAGGGGTCTCTATTAATTCCACAATAATATATCTAATTAATTCCCATTTTCTGTTTTATAATATTAATTAAAATAAATCGCTCACTTTTTGAAAAAACAAATATTAGCGAATAAAATATTATTGAAATAATCGATGTAATGGTTATCAATATAAATCTATATATACTTTCAGAGAAATATATTGAAATCATTACCGGTACAACTAATGAAAAAATAACTGTAAAACAAAGAGGAATAATTACTTCAAAAATAAAATTCTTGATTAGAAAATGAAATAGTTTTTTCAATATGAATAACCTAATTATACTCACAAAAAAAGTTAATATTATTGCCAGGTAAAAAACAGATACTGCAGGTAAACCAATATACAGAAGAAAGTAAGATACGGGTAAATTTAATAGTAAAAAACCTGCAACAACGCTTTGGTATAATTTAATTTTACCAGTAGCTTGTGCTGCGGTTTTCAAGGAATAACTAATAGAATCAAATAATGCATCGATGAGAATTAATTGTGTAAAAATAATTGTGTAATCAGGCGGTTTTTTTAACCAAACACGTAAAATAAATGGCATTTCCAGACAAAGCGGTAATGTAAATAAAAACATTAATAAAAAAGTCCCTTTACTGCTTCTGTATATTATTTGATTCATTTCACTAATATTACCCGCTGCATAACTTTTTATAATTTGGGGACGAACAGCAGTACTAAAATTCTGAGCGAAACTGCTCACAGCACTGTTTACTTGTGATGCAATACCACGTGCAGTTATTATTATGGGAGTAAAAAACTGATTCAACACAATATTTACAGCTTGAAATTTAAAGATACCGACAGTTGAACCGAACATGTTCCAGCCGGTATAGCTTAAAAGCTCTTTAAATAACACAGTATTCCATTGTGGCTTACTTCTACAAATGTCATATTTTTTATAGCAAACAGCACGGTACACCGTTGTAGTTATTAGTACCACTAAAGCCATAAGCAATCCGTAAAACAAAAGTGTATCAACATTGAAAAGGGGAAGAAGAAATACAATACCCAGCTTAAGAACCACCTCAAAAATACTAACATAGGCATAAATATTCATGTCTTCATACGCAATAATTGCAGCCATAAATGGTATGGTAAGAATTGTAAAAATAAAAGTAATAATGGATGCTTGGTATATCCAGCGCGCAGCCTGTATCCGGTCTTGTGGTATAACAAGCTTGTTGTGCACAAACCAAAGGCCAACCGTCTCTGCTAATATCACTACAACAATGGCAATAAGAATATAAATAGAAATCGACACACTGAATGTCTTTTTTAGCTGTTCATAATCCTTTCGCCCTAGCTCAAAACTAAAGTACCGTTGACACGCTGTAGCCATTGCATTGCTTAGAAAGCCAAACATGGAAACCACGCCAGCTACAACATTATATATACCATAGTCTTCCGCGCCCAGCACATCCAAGACAACACGTACCGTGTACAAGCTTACCAGCATGATAAGAATCTGGCGAAAGTAGAGCATGAGTGTGTTTTTAGCAATTAGCCTGTTGTTATTAATATTTGTCTCCGCTATTTAAATACCTGGGGAATTCTTTTTAGAACTGGAAAAATTTAACACAAAAATTTCTTGCGAAATCACTGATTCTTACTTGATTAATATAAACGATAAAAATACTCAACATAATTTTAATTTCAAATTGATTGAATCATTTTTCACCCTGAGCTCAGTAATATTGTCTTTATGCTTGCTTGAACTCATAAATAAAATTACAAGATGCATTGGCTGCTTAGTTAATCAGCAGGCAAATAAATATCAAAAACAGAACAGCTGAATCTGAATTTTCCAGGATACAACCATGCACAATTAGCCCCTGCTGGGTCCGAAATTTCTATCGGGCACTCGCGCCTTTTCCAATACTTGGTTAGATGTTACCTCAAAAACCTAATTTTGATGCCTTACACATGTTTTGTATTATAAAGAGATGTTATTGAAGGATTAAATAACCTAATTAAATTAATTTGAGTCCTTGCATTTGTAAATAGCATTTAGCTATTTGTCACAAATTCCCGGTAGCCGCCATTATCCCTAGAGTCGTACTAACAATAGATAAAATCGTGGTAATAACCGGTGCATATTGATTGAAATAAAACAAAAACGAATTTGTAGCCACTTCAATTTTGGCTTCCGGCAGAATATTGTTTACTTCGTCAAGGACAACATCTTCCTGAGAATACACTTTAAACAGATCATAACTGTTCCTAAGAGGGTCTATACCGCCGGCAAGATTAACATAATACCGCCAGGACCGGTCCGGAACGTAAGGGTAACGACCGGGAACAGGAACAGCTCCTGACACCGTCACAAAGAACTGTCTGAAGGGAATAACTATAACATCGTTGGGTTGCAGCTCAATATTTTCTGTAAAATCGTGATCATATAAATACCTGGAGAGATCTATAGAGATCACTTCACTTTCTCTTCGCAAATATGCGCGTTCAAGATCGGACATTTGAACAAACTGGTCCCGTAAGTTCCGGACCGCATCTGCTAACGTCTCCCCGGGATAAAAACTGTATGAAATTCTTTGAGATGCAGTTAACGCTATATCTGTTGTGCCTGTTTTCGCCATTTCATAAATAGCACCTTCAAAAAAGACTACCGGTAAAAAGGATTGCAGCTGCCGGATAGATACCCTGTCCATGTTGGATAAAGCGAAATCCGCGGCATCTTCATACGATACTTCAAAATTTTCACCCACACTTCCCTTTCCGTCTACCGCGCGGGTGATGCTTATTCTTGTCGTATCTGCGTTATCTAAAAATCCCTCACCGTAATTTTCAATTAAATCCTTGAGGGTTTCTCCGGGTAAAAGTTGATATGTATCCGCCCTAAAAACAGCTCCGTCCAACCGTACTTGTGTCTTAGCCTGTTTAACAAGAATTCTGTCGCCGGGTCGTAAATACGGATCCTGCTCAAGATTTCCCCGGCGCAACGCAGTGAAAATGTCATAGGATTCAATTTTACCATATCGGTCTGTAATCTGAATGTCCCTGATACTGGCATAATCTGTTGCCCGGTTTTGTAATAATTCACTAAGCCGGATAAGGCTCCAGGTTGTTACTTCTCCGGAAGCCTTTACTTCGCCATTGATAAATACTGGAAATGATCCTGCTTCTATAATAACTAATTCCGGAGCTGACAGCGGATATGTCCTTGAGACAAGCTCCAGTATTTCATGTCTGAGTTCAAGGTATGTTTTATTTTCTCCATTCAGTTTTCCCATGTTGGAAAGACTAACAGAATAGTCCCAGGCGACTAATACAGATAAACGTTGTACGCCTGTAGTGGAAATAAAGGTCAACTGGTATAAATCACCCGGAGTTACCATATAATCGGGGTTGGTCATGGCTAGAGAAGCTCGCTGTGTAGGTGTGTTCAATGTATTTGTGATATCATACCCTGCTCTCACACCACCGAAATCCATAGATACAATTCCGGCATTTGACTGTGCATACAAAGAAACCTGAAATAAAATAATTAATAAAATTAATCGCTTAGTCATTTATTCTCCCATGCATTCTTGAGTTCCCCCATCTGAGAAGGATTGTTTTTTACTTTATGTATATATTCAATAAGAAAGGATAGAAATATGGATAACATAAATATGGAAAAAGTAACAACAATGCAAAAGATACCTCTGCTTGGTCCTGATTTTGTATCTGGTATTTGAGCACTCTCGAAAACCTGAAATACAGGATCTGATCCAGTCAATTCCAACTTTGTTAATTCATATTGCTGTATTAATAGTTTATATATTTCAACTTGAATCATTAAATCTCGTTCAAGATGAGAGTATTCTAACGCGATCTTCGGGAAATAATCATTTCCAGGCAGTCCCGTTTCTGAAGAAAGCACACCTTTATTAAGTTCATCAAGTAAATTACGCAAGTAATCCTTCTCTGCTTTCAGCCTACGCATCTGCGGGTCTTCAACTTTCGTCATACTGCTATATGTTTCAATTGCCATTTCTTTTAGCAAAAGTTCCGATCGTACTTCTGCAATAATTGAAATTTGTTCACTGGCGAGGCTTTCTATGGAAATAACACCATACTTTGTTTGAAAGATCTCGATTTCATTCTCAATCCGGTTCATTTCATAATTAACTTCTGCTAATTTCTCTTCAAGTTGCTGTTTTTTAATTAAATTTCGGTTTCCACCGATTGCTAAAAATTGTAAATCTAAAAGTTCTACAATATGATTTACTATTCTCATTGATAACTCTGGATCGATATCTGTAAATGATACCTCAAATATTCCCGTTACTGAATCATATTCCGAGAGTAATGTGTCTTTTACTATATTCCTTGTATTTGTCATTACGGGGTCATCAACATCATATCGCTCGATCAGGTTAAATTTTTGAATTACCGCATCTATAATTGTATTTGTGCTTGTTAAATATTCAGCAAAAGCTCCATAGTTCCGACTTGTTCCCGCCATACCTGCAAGAGAAGCCAAATTACCCAACTCACTGGAAGAAAATAAATCTGACATAGGATTTTTATCCTGATCATTTATTATCATGATAGCTGATGATGTGTACTTATTGGGAAGAAATGATTTTTCTGGAGGAAGAATAATTGATAGAATAGAAAGTGCGACAGATAAAAAGGCTGCTATTGCTGTACTAATAATTATCAGTTTCCTTCCTCTTACTAATACTAGAATAATCCCAAAATAGTTGTTGGTATTTTCGTTATTTGCTGCCATTAAAAATCCTGATAAATTATAGAGTTTTGTGGTAACGGTCTTACGATCCTAAATCCTATATTATGTTCTAAACCTGCAACAGTATACCCGGGGGGCATTAACGAATAAGCTTTACAAAAGCAACTGCTCGAACCAGTATCCCATGCTCCACCTTTACATATTTTGAAATCCCCTGTGTCCGGACCAACAGGATTATACTGCACATAGTAATCCTCTGAATACCAATCAGCACACCACTCCCAAAGGTTTCCGCTCAGATCATAAATACCATTCTTGTTTGGTTTCTTCTGCTTAACAGGATGGCATATACTATTACTATTATCAGCATACCACCCAACATCATCAAGAATGTTCGATCCTGCAAACACAAAATTTTGATCATCACTATTAGTTGCATATTCCCACTCTGCCATCGTTGGTAACCGGTATCCGTTTTTTGTAAAATCAAATCTACTCTCTGCAACTATAAAAGAAGGAGTCAGGCCATCCGCTATACTTAACCTATTGCAAAATTCTGCTGCTTCCCACCATGAAATAAAATAAACAGGAATATCATCTCCGGAACCATACTCAACAAAGCTAATCATTTCGTCCATCATTGTCTGATATTGATATTGAGTAATTTCAGTTTCACCAATCGCATAACCATCAGTCAGTGTTATTAACTGGTGCGGTGGATCATAATACGTGTCCATATTAAAGGAATTTTCTTCTCCTGTATTCATCACAGGGATTAAGCGAATTCCTAAAGACGCCTCACTGTACGGCAATACCTCAAAAGCTTGTATATCCGTCCAGCTTGTCCAATCACCATTTGTTGTTATACCTCTTACACGCCAACAATATGTTTCATTGGAAAAAAAGTTAATATCCGGAATAAAACTGGTACTTTCTGTAGTAAAAATAAAAGAGGAAGAAATCGTTTCTGGTTCTTTAGCAATCTGTAATTCATACTTTTGATATGGGTAATCGCTCTCCCAACAAAATTCGGGCTGTAGAGAGGCGATGACAGATCCGTTGTTTGGTGAAACTATTCTTATGGAAGGAGACATATCAGAATTGAATATCCAATGGCACCCAACCAAGAAAAGTACAGGCACTAGATAAATAATGCGTTTCATTGGGAGAAAATCCTTGAATATGAACTGATTATTTCCTCCCATCTATACTTAGTAGTTGCAATGGTTTTCATTCTTTTTGAACATTCGATTAATTGGTCTGAAGTCAAATTTCCAATTAGATTCTCTAAGTTTTTAGAGTCCGAAAAATAGAAAGATTTATTATCTGTTGTCGCACGGTTATACGTAACATCATACGCAATTACAGGAAGACCAAGAAACATTGCTTCAACAAGAGAAGGATTTGTCCCACCTGCCATATGCCCATGAATGTAAATATATGCATTTGAACGAATTTGATTCAAAACCTGCTCATTATAAATGGAATCAAATAAATGAATGTTGATGTATGTATCATATTTTTTTCTGAGCGCTATTCCATATTCAGAATTATGCCAATTTCCAATAATGACTAATTTTAAATGTGGAGTATTAACAAATGCATCCAATATCATTTGAATATTATTTTCTGGTTCAATTCTACACACCGTTAAGCAATAGCTATCCAACAAAACGGGGTACTGCTCCACCACATCCGTAGACAAACTCATTTTGATAGTGTGGTCTCCACCATACGTAATTAGCTCACTTTTTATGTTATATTCCTTAAGGATATATTGACTAATGTATTCGTTGTCACTTATTACAACATCAGCATACCTCACAGCAATTGACTCTGAAAGCTTTAAATACTTTTTGGTAAATTTATTCCATTTCTCTCTTTTCCATTCCAATCCGTCAATATTTATAATTACTCTTGCACGCTTTTTTCTCTTAATTAACGGTAGCAAAAATGCCCCAGATACTCCTAGAATTAGCATAATATCCGCTTTTTTGTAGGACAGTGCGATAGAAGCAAAATCATAAAGAATACTAAACATACCATTGGCTTTGATCGGCAAATACCTCAACCTACTGTTCAGGTAATGTTTTGGTTTGATCATATAAGCAGAAGAACTACAAAATACAGTAAAGTTATATTTAGCATTTAGTTTAGTAACAAGATTTTCCACTAGTGTTTCAAATCCACCATAATTTGCAGGAATTCCTACAATACCGATAATATTGACGCTTTTCATAAGACTCTTTTATACACATCGAAAGTAGCTTCTGCTGCTTTTTCCCAGGTATACTCCTCTTGGATTTTCCGCTTTAGTTCATTTTGACGTTTTGATGAATAAGCATTTATTATGGCCTGCTTGATAGAATCGACATTACCGGGATCACAATATTCAACGTAATTCCCAAAATATTCTTTTTGATCACCTTTGCTGGTGATTACCAGTTTACAGCCAAGATATGCTGCTTCTAAAGAAACTAACCCTGT
The DNA here is from genome assembly GCA_016936135.1 of Thermoplasmatota archaeon. Classification (GTDB taxonomy): domain Archaea; phylum Thermoplasmatota; class E2; order DHVEG-1; family DHVEG-1; genus JAFGPP01. The sequence continues at coordinate 13,643 of JAFGPP010000027.1, read as the reverse complement.
TGTTTCAAACCAACTAGCCAAGACACTGACTTTTGCTGATTTCATTATAGAAAATAATTCATTTTGCGGAATATGCTGCATGAACTGAACATTGCTTTTAGCTTCCTTCTTACATTTTTCATAATATCTCATATCGTTGAGAGACGGCTTTCCAATTATAAAGCAATTATAAGGCAGACCATTCATCGCCCTGATAGTGTTTAATTGGTTCTTCCTTCGTTCAATTCTTCCAACACAAATAACAGAATTCAAAAACTCCTTGTCAATTCTCACATCCTGATAATCTTCACAATCAATTCCGTTTGGAACAATCCCGAAATTTTTTGGAGGTACCTTCAGATAGGTAATACACCTTTTTAACTCACTTTTTGAGTTTGGTAAGACCGCACTAGCTCTAGAAAACAACAGTCTCATAGATCTTTTATGTCCTAATAATAAATATAAAAGATTTACTTTTTCCTTTCCCTTGACTCCTCTGGCAATGACTTTGATATACTCAATAAAACCAGGAGAAAAAAATCTTGCTAAAATTCTTCTGGTTATTGTTCCTGTTATTTTTTCGCTCTCTGTATACTCAACAAAGATTGTTGAAACAACAAAACGGTTTGCTTTTCCAAAATGCGGGAGAATATCTGATGGCCTTATTAAATTAAAAAAATGCAGCAGGTCATATTTCTCATAGTTTATTTTTTCTTTTGTAAGAATAATGTCGACATCAATATTCATTAATTGCAAGTATTTGGCTGTTTTTTCTATCTGAACAGTATCTCCTCCAGGCGAGCTATATAAAGTATTGCGGGCTACCATGGCGATCTTCATTTTCGTCCTTCTTGTGTTTTGATAACACTATCAATGGAATTATTACTAATGTTACTCCAGACATTGAATTAAACACAACATGCCCCGCAATTGCTGAATATACAAATATCATTGTAAATATAGAAAAGAAATACAGCTCATTACTTTTTATTAAATGTATTATGTTCCTAATATAGTAGAAAAAATAAAAAGACAGACCTAAAATCCCATACATAAAAAAAATATCCAATACATCTCTTTCCAATGTATCAAGAACTAAAAAAGATGCAGATCTGCTTCTGAATGAAACAAATCCTCCGGCCCCAAATAGAAACCGGACAAACCGAATACCGTCTGTATTATATTCTTTTAATGCGTTAGAATAATATGTATCTCTACCACTAGATAGGAAGGCTATCAACGACTCGCTTTTTTGGTATCGTTCTATTATTACTTCGAATACCAAAGATAGCAATTGATCTATTTCAAAATAAAAAATCAGGAATACCACTGAAATTGATATAATAATTTTGACAGGCCATTTTACAAAAAAGAAAAAAAATAATGAATTAAAAATAAAGAAAACAATAGACGCCTTCGTTCCAACGATAGTAGCTGCAATAAAAAGAAAAATAAACACCAAAAAATCTACGGTTCTTTTTTTACGTGATAACTGCTTTAGAGCTAATGCCGCACAAACCCCTAAAAAAAGAGATAGTCCATTTCCTGAGGAGAACAACCCCTTCGTACCAAAAGACCCTTCATAATATGTAGATTCACTTATACCTAGTAATGTGGAAGTTATTAAAATGAAAGAATACATAAGACCAGATATAATCATGTACCTGCATAATTCTTGTCCTGTGATCTTATCATTGCTTATTCCTGAAGATAAAAAAAAGTATAAACAAAAAAGAAATACCAATTTATAGAAATATACAAGGCTTATTAAATATCCATATAAGGAGAAATGATAATATATAAATGAAATAAGTTCTAACAGAAAAACATATATACACATTAAGACTATAGTAACAAAATATTCCTTTTTTTCGGAATATACATACAACAACATAATAATAAGTAATATGAATTTTCCTATTTGTGACGGTGTGAATAAGGACCCTTCAAGCATGAAACCATTTAAAACAAAGAATCCAGTTAATGCGTCAAATAAAGGAGATAAAATGAATAGATATTTAATTCCCGCCTGAAACAGTTTCCCTTCATTCATACAGTTCTTTCTTAACCTTAGCGGGAACTCCTGCAATAAGTGAGTTATCGGGATACAGGCCTGCAGTTAGCACAGCGCCTGCAGCAACAATACAATTATTTCCTATTGTCACACCATCAAGTATTGTTGCTTTGGCTCCGATCCAACAGTTCTTACCAATAATTATCCCTCTGTGGGTAACACCTTGCAGCCGGATTGGGATATTTTTATTAGAGTAATTATGTGATTCTGAATGGAAGGATACATAGTTGCCAATTATGGTATCGCTGCCAATTTTAATACCACCTGCACATCCTAAAAATGAATTCGCACCAATTCCAACATTGTCATCAATAACTATGCCTTTACCAATGAAACGTATGCTACCTGTACATAAAATCTGAACATTATCTTGAATTGACACATTTGAGCCGCAGAGCATCCCATCAGTAGATAATGCATCAATAATACAATTTGCTCCTATTGCAATCGGGCCATGGAGAAATATTTTTTTCTTGTATTTAATTTTTGTCTTGTCACCGATGAACACTACCTTCCTGAAACAAAAAATCCCACGAATCAACCCACGTATTCGTGAAAAAATAATCCCGAGTAGATACATGAAAGGAATATTCGGATCAATTTTAAATTCTTCTTTCCTTATTTTCGCGATTATCTTATCAAGCAACATTAATTCAATACTCCTAAATGCGCTAATTCTTCGCATATCCTATCACGCCAAGACAAATAGAAATAATTTTCCGTAGAATATGAAAATTTTGATCCTGCTAAATAATGCGCAATTTCAGAGACAATTTGATCTTCTGTAATTTCCCGAAAAATTTTTATACGCTCACTCGAATTAACAGAAACTATTTTATCCAATGATGGATCATATAAAGTAATAATCGGCTTGTTAAGAAACATAGATTCCAAGACAGGATTTGTTACATTTGTATACTTATATAAAGAAAGCATTATATCATTATCATTATATACTTTGATAATGTCTTTATACTCTACTGGCCCTTGAATTGTCACGTAGTCATCAAGAGAATGACTAATAATTTTATCTTGTAAAAAAGATACCTCTGTTTTATTACCATAGCCGTAAATGTTCAAAATAATGTCTGTAACATTCAGGTTGTTTACTAATTCATTGATAATATCAATTGCCAAATATACTCGTTTCCATCCAACAAGCCTGGAAAGAGTAAAAAGCTTGATCGGTTTATCAAGTTGTGTGTCAATTTGAACATTATTCTTTTCATTCGCAATATATTCAGATATACCATTCGGTCTGCAGATTACCTTTTTTGATGATACGCCAAAACTTTCTAGTATTTCTTGTCCATTTGTGCCATCGTTAGTTATTGCACATAAATCAAAATTGGTAGAAAGCCGGTAGGCCTCGATATCAACTGGATACATTTTCATTAATTCTTCTGTATTTTTTTGATAATCAAAACCCATCACCGATCCCTGATATTTTGCAATAAACTTACACTTAGACAAATATTTCTTCTTGTACTTAACTACAGCCTTAACTGCACCAATTTCATATGCACATATCAAGCTTATCCTTTTTTTCCTGCAAATTTTTCTCAACGCCTGATAAAAGAAAATAGACGCGACTTTAAATGAAATAAGGTTAAGTGATGAATAAGATAGATTCTCAAAATTTGTCGAAATCGTTGCTGCTGCATTTTCTTTTGTTCTTTTTTGAAGAAAACCCAGAATAGTCCTAATCAGGTTGGGAATAACTTGGTATACATGAACAATTTCTATTTTACCTGATGTATTACCAAATTTTCCCAACACCTCTTCTGTAGACAAATAATAGCTGTCATTTTTTGAAGCCGATGTAATAATTACAACATTGAAATATCTTGCGTATTCCTTAACTGTCTCAAAAAATGACTGATTCCCGGTTTTATTAAAAAATAAAGTGGACACAAAAATCATGTTTTTCATTCTATATTTCGCTCCATATACTCTTATTTTTTAATAATCTTTATAATTAATTGAAGTGATTTCCTGTCTGTCAGCCATACTATACAAATGACTGAAATCACACCGATGAATATATTCATCATTGCCATAATTTGAATTGTAAAGACATCTTTAAAAATATACTGGAAAAATAACGAGCACAATACCATAAACGCTATTCGTAATAATACTCGTAAGTAAATATAAATATGTTGCTTAGGTAATAGAGACAGTTGTTTATTGCATAAAACCTGCAGAACGATTCCCTTGATGAAGCAATAGGTAACATAAGAAAATAGAATATATTCCAGTCCCTTTGAGCCTATAAAAAATAATATAGCAAGATATGGTATATTGATCATTATATCTACTACAAAAACAGAAAGTGATTTTCCAACTGCGTATAATAATGAACTTGATAAATTGGCAGTAACGACAATCGGTAACAACGCTACCGACAAATATTGAAAAATCGGAATTGCAACTAACATGTCAGAACCAAAAGCAGCCGGAATAAGAGAATTTGAAATTACAGCTAATCCAATAAAAATTGAGAAACCAAAATATGCAACTACAAGTGTAATCTGTGCATACGTTTGTGCTAAAAGAGCCCTGTCGGATTTTATTCGTGTAAACAATGGAAGTAGTATTCTTGCAAAGACACTCACAATGAGGCTGGATATCTTTTGTAATGTTTCTTTTGCAAAGCTATAGATACCAAGAGTCTCAGAAGACAAAGAAACAGCGATAATCATTTCATCAGCTCTATGGGCAAAATAGGAAAACATATGCTTTCCTATAATAGGCCCCCCAAATGAAAGAAAATATGTAAGTGATGCTGCTTTAAACTCAAATTTAAGTGTTAAAAGTTGATGCTTCAAAACAGTTATTATTAAGATAACAGTGCTTAAAGCAGTGGAAACTAGCAAGGAATATACGACAGCTATTGGGTTACGGAAAATTAACAGGAAAGTGAGTAACAAAACAGCATTTACCGTTCGTTTTACCATCTCGATAACTGCAACATCGCGGAATAACATTTCTCTTAGTAATAAAGATCGAAAATACTGGTCAAACAGCGCAAAACAAAACAATGGCCCCGAAAAAATGAGTAAATTTGAAGCTCCGGGAACATTGGTTAGCTTTTCAATGGTTTCTGAAAACAGTATTAAAATTGCAGCTCCGAATAAACCAATGATTGATGCAACCATCAAAAACGTAAACTTATCCGACGGAGACAAATCAGTCTTCTGTACTATTGTCTGAGAAATTCCGGCGTTTTCGAATGTTTGCAAGAATCCGTAAATAATCAAAAAGATTGCAACAATTCCAAGTTCGTGATGTGACAAAAACCTTGCTTTAATTATTTGGGTCAGTGGTCCAATAATTGCGATTACAAAAGTCTGTACAATTGACCAACGGATTCCAGAAATTGATTTACGTTTAATTTCTTTTTGATCGCTGGATATCATATTGTTTTTATCTTCTTGGAATTTGCACAGAGTTTATAACTTCTTTTATTTTTTCTGTACCCTCGTCCAATTTTTTAATGATCTCAACATTTTTTTCTATCAAGGCATCTTTTACTTTATCTTTATTTCTTAACAGTAATTGTACTTTCTCTAATAAAAATAATTGATCGTCAATTTTTTCTTCAGGCAGCAAAAATTCTTCCTGCCCATATAGTGACAACAATTCCATATATTTAACATGCCATCCGATTACCACGGTAGGGACATTGGATGAAAGAGCAGCGACCACTGAATGGTAGCGGCTAGCAATCATTATGTGACAATTGCTAATTATTCCTTTTAATTGAGGCGCCTGCATTTTGGAACAGTCTAGTATCTTAACTGAATCTTTTTTATTTACACGATCAGCTATTTTCTCACAGAAGGAAATATCATTTTCATCTGAAATATCAATTTCGTTTGGTATAAGTAAAATACTATACTCATCAGAAAATTGATTACATACTTCAATTAAAGCGGCTAAATATTGATCCCCTCTTTTCTTCAACTGTCTGTGCATTTGATGGCTAACAGAAATACCAATCGTCTTTCTGGTTGTACTTAAATATCTCGGTGCTATGGATTGATCTACAGGCATTGCCAGTCCTGTATCGGGAATAACTGATAACATCTTTTTTATTCTGATCTTTTCTAATTCTAATTTCGATTCCTTTTCCCGGCATAAAACAAGATCACACCAAGAGGATAAATATTTCTTTGCGTTCCACTTTGTAAAGCCTAATAACATCGGTCCATAACTAGCTGTATTTTTAATTATTTTTTTGCCTAAAATAACACCAATAAAACTAATGATTGGATAGAAAAGCATTTTTAAACTTTTGGAAAAAAATAACTTGTCGGTAAATTCTATGCCCATCATGTCTATTACAGCATCAGATTCTAAATAATGCGATAATAACTCTTGTGTCTTGTCTGAACCCGATATCTTTTTTGTTGTTTTGTATAACAACGCAGCAAATAACAGCTCTCTAAAATTATACTTATTGATATCTATAACCTTAACAGGAAAAGGCATCGATCCGTTAAATTTGGGATCTAAATACACTATTTCAAGGTTGTCGAAATATTTCTTCCATAATTCCACTGCACCATATAAAATTGATGGTCCACCAAAATTTCCATGCAGCGAAGCACCGAATAGCAAAAATTTACTCATAAGAACTCCAATAAGACAATACAGTTATTTGTAATTAAGAATATTACGTACTTTGAACAGAATTTTCTTGATTAGAAATATTGGCAAAAAGAAAAATTGCCTTATCTTTTCTTTTTGAAACTTTAGCTTTGCAATCAATGAGGCTTCAGATGTACTTTTTGCTAGAAAAAAATGAATACTATGAAGAATATCACGTCTTATTTTTGTATAGTTGTTTTTTTTGTCATATAGAATTGAAGTGGAATAGAATCGTTTGTAATCAAACAATGGTAGATGTAATTCCTGCCATATTTTCATATTTCTGTAAAATTCTGGTATTTTTCTGGACCTAATCGTCTGACCATGAATGACGTCATTAACATTTACTTCTTTAGCCTCTAACCTATCAGCATTTATGGCTTCCTGTAATATTTTATAGCCTCTTTCAGTTCTAGCTAATACAATTGAAGCACCATTCTTATCATCAGAAAGCCCGTAAGGATCACCAAATGATAAATCGGCAAGAACATTTAGTTGATCAAAACACAAATAGCACCGTGGTTGCATGAACACTTTTTTTAATTCGTGCCTTCTCTGTGCTGGAATCCTAATTACCGAGTTATCTTTTCCAAAAAGTGAGACATCACCGGGCCATCCATATCTACTTTTATCACGAAAGCTGATACCGTTGAAAACAAAACCTGGATCTTTTTTAATTGCATAGTCGCATAAATAATCGATCATTTTATAGGAATATACACCCGCACAAAACAAGCCTAATAATAACGGGCTTCTTTCATTCCTTGCTTTTTGGTTAGAGATACCATGGAAATGGCAAGGTAATCCAACAATAACTGGATTTTCAGATTGTGTGTATGCTTTGGTTTTTAATTGTGTGTTCAATGGAACAGGACAGTATATTGATCCCTGAGTACTAAAAAGGTCGGCGTAATTCTTGGTAATAATCGGACATGCAATTTTATCCCCAGCAATATTTTTTGTAACTAACGCAGTATCACACTTACCCGTATCCAACAAATATTTAACTATGGATGTTACAACACCACCACTTTGACCATTCTGATATAATATTGAATCGGTGGATCGAGCAATATATGCTTTTTTTATTTTGCCAATAAAATCAATTTTGTCTATAGAATGTATTTTTATACTCGGGCAATTGTTAAAGCATTTCTTGCAAAAAACGCATTTTTCATAATTTATTTCCGGGACTAAATAACCTGATTGAGATTCGACTAAAGTAATAGCATTTGCATTACATACAGCCAAACATGTTCCACATCCAAGACATAACGCATTATCTACAATAATTTTAACAGTATAATCCTCATTCATATTCTTTTTGTTCTCTATAGCTTATATATATTCGAGGCTTTCTTATTAGTGATGTTTGTCAAATCTACAACCAATTTTGAATTCTCAACAATATCATCACCAGAAAAAGAACTATGTTTTGTTGTAACGACAACTACATCCATTTCACTAATTAATCTATAATCCGAAGACTTCAATTCTAAACCTGACTCTGTTGTCACACTAGGAATAAACGGGTCATGATAAAAAACAACTGCTCCCTTTTTCACCACCTCATCGATTATTTTCAGTGCGGGGCTCTCCCTCTCATCATTAATATCTGGTTTGTAAGCAACACCTAAAAACATAACTTTAGCCCCATTCAAAGATTTACTATGTTTATTAAGTGCGGATGTAATTTTAATGGTCATCCGGTGTGGCATTAGCATGTCTATATGCCCGGCAGTATGGATCATAGTTAAGTCAAACTGGTAGTTCTTCGCAATATATTCCAGGTAAAAAGGATCCAGAGGAATACAGTGCCCACCAATTCCCGGTCCCGGATAAAAAGCATGAAACCCATAAGGTTTTGTTTTCGCAGCCTCGATTACTTCCCAGATATCAATATCCATTTTACCGCATAACAGTGCCAATTCATTTATCATAGAGATATTAATCAGCCTGTATGTATTCTCTAAAATTTTGACCATTTCAGCGATCCGAGGAGAAGAAACCGGGTATACATATTGAATGGCTTTTTGATATATTGCCAAACCTATTTGTTTTCCCTCTTCTGTCATGGCACCGAATACTTTGGGAGTATTTTCTGTCTTATAAGTTTTATTTCCGGGATCGACTCGTTCAGGACTATATGCCAGCCAAAAATCCTTTCCATGTTTCATTCCCGCTTTGGATTCAATGATAGGCAACATGAAATTTTCTGTCGTAGTGGGGTATGTAGTGCTTTCCAACGCAATAAATGTACCCTTTTTCATATACTTGGCGATTTCTTCACAAGCGCTTTTAATATAGGACATATCAGGTTTTTTGAATTTATCCAGCGGAGTAGGAACACATATTAGTATTGCGTCACACTCGCAGATTCTAGAAAAATCTGTGGTGGCAGTAAATGTACCACTCCCAATTACAGAAGCAAGATCTTCACCGCTTACATCCGCTATATAATTTTTTCCATTAATCAAGTTTTCTACTTTTTTTTCAGATTTCTCAAAACCGAGCACATGTACGCCCTTACCTGCAAATGCAACCGCTAATGGAAGGCCAACATATCCTAATCCCATAATTCCGATAACTTCTTTATTGGCTGCAATTTTTTCTAATAGTACTTCAAAACCCATTATATACCTCTATTTAAGAGCATCAAGAATTTCATAGCCGGAGTTTCCATTCCCAAAAATATCGGGGAATTTTAGTGGTCTATTAGTATCTAGTATTGCCTGCAGAATCTTTTGTTTATCGGCGCCAACCAACACATTAGATCCGGACTCTATTGTTTCTATCCACTCTGTCTGATCACGCATTGTTATACAGGCTTTCTGGAAAAAATAAGCCTCTTTTTGGACCCCGCCGGAATCGGTTACAATGAAATCGCATTGTTCTTCCAGTTTCAGCATTTCAAAAAAACTTACAGGATTTACAACTCTGATATTCTGTGCAAATTCAAGGCCGTGCAAAGCAAGTGTTTTTTTCGTTCTAGGGTGCAAGGGCAATATTCCATTTTTTTTAGATTCGGAGAGTGCCTCTACAATATTTCTTAATCTTTCCGGATCATCCGTATTCTCGGCTCGATGAAGAGTAATAAGCATAAAGTCTTCTGGGGTTTTGTAAGTAATGGCATTTTTCTGTCTGTAGAACATAGATGCATCTAACATGATATCCCCAGTTTTATATACACCTTGTGTAATCCCCTCATTCGTAAGATTATTCACTGCAGTATTCGTAGGACAAAATAAGTAGCTTGAAAGATGATCTGTAAGGATTCTGTTTTGCTCCTCCGGCATTTTCATGTTGAAACTGCGTAAACCGGCCTCCACATGAATTACGGGAATATGCAGTTTGGATGCAGCTAAGGCGCCAGCAATTGTTGAATTAGTATCGCCATAGACAAGAAGAAAATCGGGTTTTTCCTTGAGCAATATTTTTTCAATTGCTTCCAGCATTCGTCCAGTCATTTGACCATGCGGGCCGGATCCAATCTCAAGGTTTATATCAGGCAAAGGAATTTGCATCTCTTCAAAAAACACAGCCGACATATTTTCATCATAGTGCTGACCGGTATGAATTAAAATTTCAGAAAAATATTTAGAATATTCTGAACTTATTAAACGACTGATCACTGCTGCTTTTACAAACTGTGGCCGTGCTCCTATGACTGTGACAATTTTCTTCACTTGTGTTTTACTTTATCTCCATCTAATACATATTCAGCACCACAGGAACAGCATACAAAGGGAGATTTCATCTTCTCCCCGCATTTGCAGACCCATCCGATATGCTTTGCGGGCGAACCATACACTAACGCATAATCCGGTACATCCTTTGTAACAACACTTCCTGCACCTATAAGTGCGTATTCCCCAACTGTTACTCCGCATACAATGGTTGCATTCGCTCCAATGGATGCACCTTTTTTTATTATTGTTTTTTTATATTCATTCTTTCGCTCAATGAATGCCCTGGGGTTTATTACATTAGTAAACACACAGGATGGGCCGCAAAAGACATCATCTTCCAAGATTACATCATCATATACAGAAACATTGTTTTGTATCTTTACACCGTTTCCAATAACCGCTTTAGACCCGACATTTACATTCTGTCCGATAGAACAGTTTTTTCCGATAATTGCCCCGGACATGATATGAGAGAAATGCCATACTTTTGTGCCATTACCAATCTTTGCACCGTCATCAATAAATGAGGACTCATGGTAGTAATAATCAGCCATTCAGGGCGCCAATTAATGCATCACATACTTCTCGTTGCTCTTCCTCAGAAATTAGGGCATGCATTGGCAACGACAGCACCCGCAGGGATAATTGTCTTGAAACAGGATATTCTTCATTTGATGACGCGTATCCGGAAAAAGCGTCCTGATATGGTAGCGGTATTGGATAATGAACCGCCGTGGGTATTCCTTGTTCTGATAATTTACCGCGAATTTTATCTCGATCATTTACACGAATCGTATACTGAGCCCAAGTGCTTGTTCGTTCAGCCTTTATTTGCGGAACCTCAACATACGATGTAAGCATTTCTGTATATCTATCAGCTGCATGTTGACGCAGCTTTAGTTCGCTATCAAAATGCCTTAATTTCACATTGACAATTGCAGCCTGAATTGTGTCCATTCTTCCATTTATACCAATGTACTTATGTTTGTATCGCTCTTCCTGGCCATGGTTACGCAGCATAAAAAGTTTATCAGCTAAGTCCTTATCATTCGTAAATATAGCTCCTCCGTCACCATAGCCACCCAAAGGTTTTGCAGGAAAAAAACTGGTAGTTGCAACATTAGTCAGAGAACAAGATTTATTTCCGTTATACGTCGCGCCGAAAGACTGCGCACCATCTTCCATAACCCAAAGGTTATGTTTCTTTGCAATGTGGTTTATCTTATCTATATCAGGCATTTGACCGTATAATGAAACCGGAATAATTCCCTTTGTCTTTTTTGTTACTTTTTCCTCAATTTTTTCCACATCTATAGTGAATGTCTCTGGGTTAATATCAACAAAAACAGGAACGGCTTTATAAAGAGCAATCATGGAAGCAGTTGCAATAAAAGTAAAGGCAGGACAAATAATTTCATCACCTGGCTGAATATCATATGCCATAAAAGCAAGCAGTAATGCATCTGTCCCGGAACTGCATGTAATAGCATATTTTACATTTGCGTACGATGCCAATGCAGACTCAAGATTCATTACTGACGGCCCATTAATAAAAGAGGCAGAATCAATTACATCATTTATCTCTGATTGTATTTCTTCTTTATACTCTGCGTATTGTTTTTTAAGATCACAAAATTCCATCTATATTCTCTCTGTATGCTTAATAGCTTAATCTTTCCATCAGCCTTATTCCGGATAATACATCCTCTCTCGAAGGAAACATATTCCATTTTTCTTCTACAACATATTTATACATCTGATCATGTCCTTTGCCGTATACATGGTCAATAGTAAAATCCATCTCCGGTTTTACCATATCTTGAACATTCCAATGCGATATAGTATTCAAATTCGTACCGGACAGACGGATAATGCCTTTTTCTGCAATTAACGTAAATTCTGTACAGTAATTTTTTTGATATGTATTTACAGTCGCATTTATTGTGCCAATAGTTCCGTTCTCAAAACGCATGACAGAAGATACAGAATCATACACAGCAAGTTCCCGTAAATTTCCTCCAATTCCTTTTGACTCCACAACTTCACCAAAAAAGAAATGAACCATATCAACGTAATGACTTGCCTGTGTGTACAGAACTCCACCGTCAAGGGTTTTTGTCCCATGCCAGTCTATAGAAAAATAATCATCGTCCCGATTCCACAGGACATCACAGATAAACTGATATACTTTTCCTAGTTTTCCAGAATCAATCAATTTTTTAGTGTATGCGACCAGAGGGTTGTATCTATTTTGATAAACTGGTAGCAATCGCTTTCCGGTTCGATCTATTCTTGTAAACATCTCCTCTGCTTCCCGTACTGTTAACGACAAAGGCTTTTCACAGATAATTACAGGGACCTCAGTTTTTTCTGCTATTTCCGAAGCATGTACAGGATGATTTCCCGACGGAGTTAATACAGAGACTATATCAATACCATTCAGTTCTCTATAATCAGTAACATATTCACAACCAAGAATTTGGGCGGTCTCAACTGCTTTTTGTTCATTAGTATCACAAACTAAAGTTATTTCTAAATTTTGAATTTGATGGATTGCCTCAATATGTCTTTTAGAAATTCTACCGCACCCAACAAGAGCAATTTTTTTCATATTATCTCCATAGAGCATTAATCTGTGAGACAAAAACGCGTTTACGTAATTTCCCAATTTTTTCGTTTAGTTGCATTTCGAATGCTATTAAACCCATCCCCATCAAACTGCGCCCCGTATTGCATCACTATTCTGGATGCAAGCCAGGATGCGCATTTACCGCTGTCTTCAAGCGGGTAATTTTTCACCAGCCCGTACAAAAAACCCGCGGCATACATGTCGCCGGCACCTGTCGAATCTATGGCTTTTACAGGAAAAACAGGTATCTGATATGTCATATTTCCAGATTGAACAACCGAACCGTTAGATCCGTCCTTCACAATCCCGATGGAAACAATAGACGCTAATTTTTTAGCGCATTTTTCCACGTTATTCTCTTGGAATAATATTTTTGCCTCTTCCCGGTTGGCAAATACCACATGGATATGGTGCTTAATAAGCTCAAGAAATTCATCCCTGTTCCTGTTTACCGCGAAAGGATCAGCCACATCAAAGACAATTTTAATATTCCGATCATTGCAAAAATCAATGGCGGACAGGATTGCCCCTTTCTGTTCCTCGGTGTCCCACATATACCCGGTAAAGTAGAAATATTTCGCAGTCGAAAGCAGCTCGAAATCAATATCATTTTTAG
>JAFGPP010000147.1 GCA_016936135.1 Thermoplasmatota archaeon | reverse complement strand
GACAGTCTGTTTTAAATAATTATAAAATGAAGAAGTCTTACTTTTGTACCATTTTCCAATAGTTGAACGGTCAACACCATACATTTTCATTAATTCTTTTTTTATAATTCTTTCTTTCATAATGGTTCTGAATTAAGTTTACTATTAGATTTTAATATTTCATAATTCATTTAGTTTCAAGGAAAGTTTCCAGTAGGTCACGATTGAATTTTCGTCTGTTCTTCTTTTTCCATTCATCAATTTCCTGAAGTTCTTTTTCTGATAATTTTCCTTTGGATTTTTTATCAAAATATTCTGTTCTGATTCTTCGATATTCCTGTTTCATTTGTTCATAAGAAGGAAGTGAATCTATGTAGTTCCTATGTTTTTCAACTAAGAATTGATATTCAAGTAGTGATTCTAAGAAGTTATTTACAAATTCAGATGGATTTTCATCGAATAATCTTTTAATCTCATCTGACATCTGTTCTAATCTTTTGTTTTTATGTATGTTATAGGTTTTATTTTTCATTGTTCTTTTGGTATTTTAAAGTGTTTTCTAAGTGGTTGTTCTATATACTTACTGAACCATTCGTCATAGTTCAGTTGATTACCGTTTTCATCCGTGAATGTCATATTATCCACTATTGGTGTATCTGTCTTATTTCGGTTTTTAACCTTTATCAGAGTTTTTAATTTGATAGGTTCAGGTTTATTTTTATTATTTTTTTGTTTCATAATTTTTTAAATTCTGGTTTAATTATTTAACAATATTCACTTTATAAATATTTCAGTTAAGATTAATTTTATAAGTTTCATACCCCTCCCATGTCAGTTTATTTTAATTTTAGTACTTGGTTTCCTATATCACCATTGGGGTAAGATACGAACTGACCAAAGGAAAAATGGTGGAGGTATTTACACAAGATTTAACTTACCTGTTCCAAGTACAGTCCGTCATTAATAGGTTGTACAAGTTTGGAAGGTTTATCTACTGGATTAACCCACACATTCCAACACGTTACATATATAAATATTGGTAAATGATAAAAACGTAAAAAAAATGATTTAATTTGAATAATTTAGATTGATTATACTTATCATATAAACAATATTATTAAAGGAATGTATTAATTTTGATTACAACTACTAACTCAATTTCAAAATGTTATGAACCGAATTACATTACTTATTCTCCTAATACCATTAGTTGTCTTTAAAAGTTTTTCACAAAATCCTAAATATTTAAAATGGAGTAAATTTTATGGTGGAAGTCAAGATGACAATTTAATCCAAATTTTAAAAAATCAAGATGGATTTTTACTTGCTGGTAATACATTGTCAAATGATGGAGATGTTACAGTCAATTATGGAATGGATGATATTTGGATTGTACAAACCGATAGTATTGGAAACATTATTTGGCAAAATTCCTATGGAGACACATTAAGTGAAAGATTTGTTGATATTATAGAGACAGAAGACAATGGATATATAATTACCATACATAAAGATTTTGATAATGGAAATTCAATAATGAAGATCGACTATAAAGGGGATGTTATCTGGGAAAAAACTTTGACGACAACAAAGAGTCCAAGTCAAAAATTTTATCTTGAAAAAACTACAAATAATCATTATTTGGTAGCTGGAACAATAGAAGGGCGTTTTTATCTTAGTAAAATTGATGAATCAGGCCATGTTTTGTGGGATAAATACTACGGAGAAACTAATAATTATTCTAATTTAAATGATATTGTTGCAACAAATGATTCAGGATTTTTACTTGGTGGCTTTAATGTAATTGGAGAAGGTGAAAACGCAAATATCAACTTTTCCGTAGTTAAAATTGATAGTTTAGGTTCACTTTTATGGCAAAAAACATATGGTGGAAGTGAAGATGATGAACTTATAACAATGAATGTTTCTTCTAATAATGAGATATTAATTGGTGGTCATACATACTCTAACGACGGTGATATTAGTTCAGGGAATAAAGGAAGACAAGACATTTGGTTAGTAAAAACCGATGTAAACGGAAATATTTTGTGGGAAAAAACAGTAGGAGGAAGTAACAATGATTACATAAGTTCGATTAATAATTTTGACAATCAAGATTATATCATTGGCGCATATACAGAATCAATTGATGGAGACTTTGAATCGGAATTTCAAGGATATACCGATTATAAGATCTTAAATATAGGTTCATCAGGAGAAATAAATTGGTACAGGTCATTTGGTGGATACTTCTGGGATTTTCTACATTCAATTTATATTTTAGAAAATGGTGACATTCTTGCTGGAGGAGTAGGAGGTAGCCCATTAAACTATCTTGATACTATTTCAGGTAATCATGGATATGCAGATTTTTGGCTTATAAAACTTGGAGATAATACACCTCCTACAGATATATTGTTATCCGATTCAACTGTAAAGGAGAATTCTGATATTGTCCTAGTTGGCTCTCTAACAACGATTGATGAAGATATTGATGACCTATATGAATATGAAATAATATCTGATGATGAAGAAATTAGAAATACCTTTAATATAATTGGTAGATATTTGTTTGCAGAAACAGAAAATTTGGATTATCATTCCAGAAACAATTACTTAGTGACAATTCAAACAAAAGACAGAGAAGCAAACACCTTTAGAAAACAATTTAATATTAAAGTTATAAATGAATTTGATTTAGATTACGTAATCCTTAGACATCCATCATGCCCTGATTATAAAAATGGTTCTATTGAAGTTGGATTAAAAGGATTTGTTCCACCTCTCACATTAAATTGGTATCGCTATGACACAATTTGGATTCCGATAGGAGATACAACCTTATTAATAGATAATCTTTCTCCAGGATTGTATATGGTCGAGGCCACTGATAGTACTGGTGGAACTATGCAATTTCAATTTACATTAAACCAAGGTACACCTTTTGAGGGAACAAGTCTATGCTATATTACATCTAATAGTAGATATAATGAAATACATATTGATAAAGGATTAGGTAACTACAATGTTGAAAAATATCTAATTTACAGAGAAGGTATTTCTGAAAATAATTATGAAAAGATTGGTGAGATTAATCCATTAGAAAATTATTTTATAGATTCATTGGTAAATAACAGAACCCAAAGTTTTAGTTATAAAGTTTCATTGTTAGATAGTTGTGGAAATGAATCTAATTTAAGTTCAAATCATAATACAATTCATTTATCTCAGAATAGAGGTACTTCTGGAGAAGTTAATTTATATTGGACACCTTACGTGGGTCTAGATGTACCAACATATTCAATATATAGACAAAAAGAAAATGAAGAATTTGAATTATTAACACAAATTTCGAGTAACAATAATACATATACTGATTTTACATCTAATCCATCTTTTAACTATCAATATTACATATCATTTCAAGTGGAAGATGTCTGTTATACTGATGTCAATTTGAAATCAGATGAGATAATCGAAGTCAAATCAAATATCGTTAGTACTGATGTAAACTACACAGATGTTTTGGAAATCGAAAATACTTCCATTAAAATATACCCAAATCCTGTAAATGATAAATTGATTGTTGAAAATCCAAATTCACATAAATTACTAATCAATATATATGATTTAATTGGTACAAAAATTCTTGAAAAAGAATCAACGGATTATTATACCGAAATCGACTTTAGAACGAAAACTAATGGTGTTTATTTGATTGAAGTAACTGATAGTAATGGGAATCAACATATGAATAAAATAATCAAAAATTGACAATTTTAGTCTTAAAGAAATAACGTTATCATTTATTAATTTTTGAATTCAATACAGTTATTATTACGTCTGAAACATCAACTTTATCTTTACGATTAATTCTTTCTTCTCTTATTTTTCCTTTTTTGTAAATACTAAACACAATCGTATCAGTAAATGGTTTTCCACGAGGGGATAAAATACCTTTATCATTGAATATTTTTGATATTTTTTTATAACTCAAAGGGGCAAGAAAATTATCTCTATATTTACAAATATCTTCATAAAAACTACTTTGTAAAGAGTTGTAATTTGAAACCCATAATTTCGTTGTTTCTATACATATATCAAACTCTACAAGTAGTTTATATGGGTAAGAAAATTGAACTGACTTATTTATTCCACGGTAACTGATTTTGCCAGATTTCGGGGCTGATCGACATTGCAACCGCGTAAAAGGGCAATGTGGTAGGCCAGCAACTGAAGGGGCAAAACTGCCAGAAGCGGCGCCAGGGTCGGGTGCGATTTTGGAATTTCAATCACATCGTTGGCCATTTGTTTTAAGCCGGTGTCGCCTTCGGTTACAATGGCAATCACATTTCCTTTCCGGGCTTTTACTTCCTGAATGTTGCTTACAATCTTTTCATAATAGGCATCGTGAGGAGCAACCACCACCACCGGCAAATTATCGTCGACCAGCGCAATGGGGCCGTGTTTCATTTCACCGGCGGCATACCCTTCGGCGTGGATGTAAGAAATTTCCTTCAGCTTTAAAGCGCCTTCCAGCGCTACCGGAAACAGATAACCCCGGCCCAGGTACAATGCATTTATGGCATCCTTATATTTTCCTGCTATCTGTTTTATGGCTTCGTTGTTTTGTAAAATTTGCTTTCCCTTTTCGGGTATTTCCGACAACTCTTTTACCAGTTCATGATACTCTTCTTCACTTATATTTCCTTTTGCCCTGGCCAGTTTTAAAGCAAACATGGTGAGAACGGTAACCTGCGCAGTAAATGCTTTTGTTGAAGCCACACCAATTTCCACGCCTGCGTGGGTGTACACTCCGGCATCGGTTTCGCGGGAAAGCGACGAACCCACCACATTACAAATTCCCAAAACCAGCGCCCCTTTTTCTTTTGCCAGATGCAGAGCCGCCATGGTATCGGCTGTTTCGCCACTCTGGCTGATAAAAATAACCGCATCGTTTTTGCCAAGCACCGGTTTCCGGTACCTGAATTCCGATGCGTATTCCACTTCCACAGGAACCCGGGCATATTCTTCGAGCAGGTACTCCCCTATCAAAGCAGCATGCCACGATGTGCCGCAACCTACAATTACAATCCGTTGAGCCTCCATTATCCGCGGAAATACGTGCAACAAACCTCCCAGAACAATTTCCGAATACTCGGGTTTTAGCCGACCGCGAAACGTTTCTTCAATGGTTTTGGGCTGTTCATATATTTCTTTGAGCATAAAGTGTTCAAAGTCACCTTTATCAAGCTCCCCTATTTCCAGATCGAGGCTGGTAATTTTCATCGAAACCGGGTTGTTGCGTATATTTTTGAGTGTAAAATTGTTCCTGTCGAGCACGGCCACATCTTCATCGTTCAAGTAAACCACGTGGTTTGTAAACTCGGCAATCGGAGAGGCATCGCTGGCAACAAAATACTCGCCGTTTCCCAACCCCACCACCAGCGGGCTTCCTTTACGCGCCACAATAATTTTATCTTTTTCTTCGCTGCACAAAACGGCAATGCCATATGCGCCAACTACTTTCGAAAGGGCAAGTTGTACAGCCGTTTCTGCGGAAATATCATCACCCTGGTTGTAGAAAAATTCAATTAAATTGGCCAGTACTTCGGTATCTGTTTCGCTGGCAAATGCGTACCCGTGTTTGATTAAATCCTCTTTCAATTTGGCATAATTCTCAATTATTCCGTTGTGAACCACTGAAAAAATCCCGTTTGCCGACAAATGCGGATGGGCATTTACATCGCTTGGTTCGCCATGCGTGGCCCACCGTGTGTGTGCAATCCCAATGTTGCCTTCCATTTTTTTTGTATGAACAAACCTTTCCAAATCGGATACTTTTCCGCGTTGTTTGTATACCTCCAGTGTTC
>JAFGPP010000146.1 GCA_016936135.1 Thermoplasmatota archaeon | reverse complement strand
CTGTTTTGATAATAATTTATTTAAGGGGGGGTAATATAACTCGCTCCTGTGTGTCTAGCAATACCAGGGAAAATTGTAAAGATTTTAAATGATCATGCCATTGTCGACTATGGAGAAGGTACTGCTAGGGAGGTTAACATTTCACTAGTTAGAGTTAAAAAAGGAGATTATGTATTGGTACATGCAGGGTTTGCAATAGAAATAATTGATAAAAAGGAAGCAAAAGAAACCCTTGATCTTTTTAAAAAAATCCTTTCTGAGGAGGGAGAATAGTGCTTTATTTTAAAGATAAGGTGCTTGCAAAAACAATCCTTGGAAAAATAAGAAGTAATGGTAAAAAACTTAATTTTATGCATGTCTGCGGCACTCATCAAGATACACTTGTAAAACACGGATTAGACACACTCTTTGAAAACAGTGGAATAAACATCTGCCAAGGCCCGGGCTGCCCTGTTTGTGTTACAACACCGCTTGAAATAGAGGAATGTATTCTTCTTGCAAAAAAGGGAAAAATAATTGCGTCTTTCGGCGATATGATAAGAGTTCCTAGTTACAACGGCTCTTTACAAGACATGAAAGCAGAAGGTTATGACATCAGGACGGTTTATGGAATAGAAGATGCAGTCAATATCGCGATAAAAAATCCTTCAAAAGAAGTAATTTTTATGGCTGTCGGTTTTGAGACAACCGCACCAACTACTTCAGCCATAATATTAAACGAGCCGCCTGAAAATTTTTCAATTCTTTGTTGCCACCGAACGATTCCTGCTGCATTGAAAACTATTTTAGAAATGGGAGAACTAAAGCTGGATGGATTCATAGAACCAGGTCATGTCTCAACAATTATTGGAACAAAGCCTTATGAATTTATATCTAGAGAGTATAAGATTCCGCAAGTCATTAGCGGTTTTGAACCAATTGATCTTCTAATGTCTGTATGGATGTTAATACAGCAGATTAATAAAAAAAATGCAAAAGTTGAAAATGAATATGTGCGAGCTGTTAATGAAAATGGAAATTTAATAGCACAGAAAGTAATCAAGGAGACTTTTATTCAAGTTGACAAAAAATGGAGAGGTTTTCCTACCATCAAAAAATCTGGACTGGAATTAAGAAATAAGTTTGATAAATATAATTGCCGTAAAGTTTTTGAAGAAGAGCTAAAAACCTTAAAAGAAAAGGAGTTTTTAGAACCATCCGGTTGCCGTTGTGGCGAGTTGCTAAGAGGATTGATAACTCCCCAAGATTGCCCGTTGTTTGGAATAAGATGCACACCAGAAAAACCAATTGGGCCTTGTATGGTAAGCATAGAAGGAAGTTGCAATATCGCCTATATGTACAAGAAAGATTAAAATAACTTATGGGTAAGTTTGATATAATACAATGACATTTTTATATACAGAACCTCTAAAAACGAAGGGTTTCATATATGACAAAAACCACCGATAGAAAAAAGCAACTTGACAATGAAAGAACTGAGTGGAGAAAAAAACATAGAACGCTCAAAGGAAGGGTTATTTTATATCCAAATAAGCCTCCCGAGCATATAAATTCAAGGGCAAGTAAAACATATAATTGGTTTTGGAAGAAAACACTTCTATCTACAAAAACTCAGGATATACCAGCAATTATTTCCTTTATTAAGGAAAAAATTAGCGGCGAGAATGATTCAAAAAAGATACGTATGTACCGTACAATGATAGGTATGGCTGAGGATGCATACCAGTTGAAAACATTGGATGAAATAAAAAATTACGATCCAGAATTACAATTAGACGACTCGCCGATTTATAACTCAGAACTGGGAATTATATACAAGGATGGTAAGATATTCACAACTGATTACAATGAGGATGAAAGCAGTATAATTATTCGGGATATGGAAGGAGTAATTGTTGATATTCAAAATTCATCGATTTATAAAGATGCATCCACAATCGAAACAATGAGGAACAACAATTACAAAAACTGGAATTATATGGAGAAAAAATAGTCCGCCAACATATAATATAATGAGGTTGAGGTTTTTCACTTAATTTTCTTGCGAAGTTTTAGGATTGTCAGTGTAACCAATAAAGATATACAAAATGCGACAATGCTTCCAATAATTAAATCATAAATTTCATAGAAAAAATAAATTGAAACTGCATAGCCCATAATTGAAATACTCCCAAGTATCATCGATTTTGCAATACCTGCCGAGAAAACTGGACCATGTTCTTTTAGAGAAATAATCATTGTCGATGCAAAAATTGCGGGAAATACGGCAGATATACCGCTTAATGTAGGATCAAAATTTGAAAGCATTACTGATATTGAAATAACAGTTCCTGCAAGTACTCCTCTAAGAGCAATTTTAAGTGGAGTGTAATGAACTTTTATACTATTTACTGATTTTGCCTTAATTTTTTTCTCCAATATGTAAAAAGTACTCACAAGACCACAAACATAAATAGCTACTGAAATTGAAATATTATCAATACCTGAATAAAATAATATCGCAGACATTATAGTCCAGCAGATAAAGGATACTACTAATGCAAAAATTTTAGATTTAAAAGCAATGAGGGCGAAAAGAAAAACAAAAACAACATTAATACCCATTTCAGCAGGAACAATTGAAGCAGAATCGGAAGCAAACTCTAGACCTCTATTGATCGCAATAAAAACATAAGCAACGATAATTGTAGAAGGCATACCACCAATTATACCTCCTATTTTGGTTCCATATTTTTCTGCAATGACTGTTATTATAATGACAATTGTTGCCGAAAGTAAAAATGGAAAAACTGTTTGAAGCATTAGCTCCTGCATGGATTCACTGGATATTTTTCCCCTTTAAAATTTTTACATTCGGAAAAATTTAACATACATTTACTAATTTCAAGTAATTATGAATTATGATGAAATAATGAAAAGATTAAATGAACTTGCCAATCCTGAAAGTGTGAAAGGCATGGCACGATACGGAATAAATCCAAATAATAACTATGGCGTTTCAATATATCAATTAAGACCTATTGCACAGGAAATCGGGAAAAACCACGATCTAGCTTTAAAACTATGGGCTTCTAAAATTCACGATGCTAGATTACTAGCCTGCTTCATCGATGATCCATCAAAGGTTACAGGTGAACAAATGGATTCATGGGCAAAAGATTTTGATTCATGGGATATTTGTGACCAAGCTTGTACCAGCCTTTTTGATTTAACCTATATTGCATGGGATAAAGTTTTTGAATGGGCTGAAAAAAAACAAGAGTTTGTAAAACGTGGGGCTTTTTCTTTGATTGCCGGTTTATCAGTTCATGACAAAGAAAGTGGTGACGAAAAATTTGAAAAACTATTGCCCCTAATCAAAAGACATTCAACCGACGAAAGAAATTATGTTAAAAAGGCAGTAAATTGGGCCCTTAGAAACATCGGTAAAAGAAACGCTAGTTTAAATAAAAAAGCAATAAAAACTGCAGAAGAGATACAAAAAATTGATTCTAAAACAGCCAGATGGATTGCCAGTGATGCAATAAAAGAATTAACCAGTGAAAAAATCCAAAAAAGATTCAAAAACAAATAGATAGAAGAAAATTCATTTCTTTAATTTCTTCATCCGTTTTTTTGCAATTCTTCCACTTATCGAAAAATACAAGAAAACAACTCCCAATTCAAGTCCGAAAAAAACAAGAAAATAGCCAAATGTGTATGCGATCTTAGTTATATCACTAAGGCCATAAGACAATGAAATTGATCCAAAAAAAGGTATAAACATGCCAATTAGAACAAGACCTAATACTTGTATCAAATCTCGGTTTTTCCCCATTTAATCACCAAAAATATCTTAGAGTTAAAAAGATGCTTTCTTTTTAATATCATCGCTTTATTGCCAGATTAATAAAAAATCGGCGGGATTTGTTTTTTTAATCCTTATTCAACAATTAGGGCTTTTGAGTATTTATCTTCATCAGCAAGCAAAAACTCATCACTCATCGAAAGACAATTAACAGGACAGATATCGTTACACTGGCTACAAAAAGTGCACCTTGCCAGATAAATTTTAATCTTTTTTTCTTCTGGTTTGAATTCTATTGCTCCAGATGGACATACTTTTATACATAGCTTACAGCCGATGCATTTGTCTTTCTCGTACTTGATTTTACCTCTGAAACCAGGAGGTGTTTCAATTGGAGCAATGATTTCGGCATTGCCTTTTTTTACATCTTTTAAAAATGCTGTAGTATTTGATGGAATATATTTTGCTGGAAACTTATTAGTCCATGGTTTTTTAAAAAGTTGAGAAAACACCTGCGGAAGCATTGTAAATCTCATTTCATTAACCTCCTTGTTTTTTCAACACTAAGACGGTGTAACTCTTGCTTTGTGAGTTCATATTTATTGTTATCTTTTAAAATAGTAACTCTATTTGTACATGACATACAAGGATCTGTAGAGGCAGCAACAATAGGAATATCTGCAATTTGCTGACCCTTAAGCATCGGAATCCAAGGAAGTATGTTACTATAAGTTGGAGCTCTAACCTTCCAGGAATAGGGATATTCGTTTTCATTTAGTTTTACGTAATGAAAGACTTCACCTCTTGGCGCTTCCATTCTTCCTATTCCTTCGCCCTTTGCCTTTTTAAGTGTTGCGAGTAATTTTGCAATTTTTGGTTCTGATACAATTTCTCCTTGAGGCATTTGCTCGATAGACCGTTCAATTAATTCGATAGATTGTTTAACTTCTAAAAGCCGTACTATTATTCTATCATATACATCTCCATTTACTTCTCCAGTTAAAACATCTGGAGTCACATAATCAAAATCAAGATCGCCGAAAGCAAAATATGGTTGATCTATGCGTACATCTTTTTTGACACCAGATGCTCTTGTAGTTGGGCCACATGCACATAATTTCAATGCATCCTCTTTTGTAAGTATTCCACATCCTTGGCTGCGCATTTTAAATGTTTTGTCTTCAAGATATATTTTCCTTAATTTCTCAAAACTATCCTTTAAAACTTTTAGTGACTTTTTTATCCGAGGTAACATATCTGGAGTAATATCTCTTCTCACACCGCCAATCATAGTAATTGCCTTTGTAACTCTATTTCCGGTGAGATATTCTGTTAAATCTAAGGCTTCTTCTCGAATTTGCCATGTCAAAAATAAAACTGAGTCAAATCCAATTTCATGTGCGGCAACGCCAGCCCAGAGAACATGGGAACAAATCCTTTCAAGTTCTGCATGAACAATACGAAGGTAATTGGCTCTATCAGGCACTTCTATTCCTGCAATTCGTTCAACAGCCAATGAAAAGGCCATAGGATGACAATAAGAGCAAATTCCGCAAATTCGTTCGGCCAAATATAAAATCTGAATTGGGTTTCTGTGCATTCCCGTCCATTCAATTGCTCTATGAACATGACCAAGGGATACGTCTACATCAACAATACGCTCGCCATCGATTTCAAATTCAAAT
This sequence comes from Thermoplasmatota archaeon, assembly GCA_016936135.1. GTDB lineage: Archaea > Thermoplasmatota > E2 > DHVEG-1 > DHVEG-1 > JAFGPP01. Next base: position 2,390 of record JAFGPP010000146.1, on the reverse strand, counting down.
TGCACAGGTTCTTTCAGTGCTGGATGAATCGGACCGATTGGAATCTGGTAGGTAGTTTTAGTTGTAGCTTTTGCTTTCATTTTTTCACCTCGTGAAGATTTCTAACCATCTTTTCAGGTCCAGTTTCATCCTTCCTCCATGGATAAACGTCTTTTGGAAAATCATCAGAGATAAAAGATCTTTTATCACTTGGTATGTTTTTTACTTTTATACCAAGCATTTCTTGTTTTTCCTGTTCTGCGATTAACGCGCCAGGGATAAGATCTGAAATCGTATCGATTTCCGGTTTGGTTTTTGGAAGTGATGCAGTCAAGTTTATGGAAATTTCTTCGCCTCGTTTACCATAATAAATTGAAAAATGGTATACAATATCAATTGTTTTTTCTGTGTCGTAACCGGAAGATACAGCAAAATGTGGATATTTTTCTAGTGTCATTATGTGTTTTGTCACGTCTTTAATAATTGTTGGATCAATTTTCATCCAAATATGACTCATTTCTGTTTTTTTTAATCCATGGGTAAATTTCTCTATCCTGGCATCAGAAACTTTTATCTTAAACTCTTTTTTGAATGAGTCGACAATTTCTTCAGGAGTCAATTTTTTGGAAGTCATTTCTTTGCCTCCAGTGTTTCAAGTTTTACCCAAGCCTTTGCAACAGCATTTATTATGGCCTCTGGTCTGGGGGGGCATCCGATAACATGAACATCCACCGGAATGATATTATCAATTGGACCTACTAGATTGTATGACTCGAAAAAAACATCGCCAGTATTACCACAATTTCCGACACAAATGACAGCTTTAGGATCTGGAATCTGTTCATAGACTCTTTTTACCTTTTCTACCATTTGACGAGTGACAGGCCCGGTAATGAGAAGAACGTCGGCATGTCGAGGTGTTCCCACTAGTTTTATTCCAAATCGTTCCACATCATAACGTGGGCACAATGCCGCAATAATTTCAATATCGCATCCGTTGCATGAACCTGAATTGCAGTGATACACCCACAATGCTTTTTTAAAAGATTTTGAAAGGCCTTTTGCCATTAAAATAACACCTCTAAATCAAAGACAGCTCTGAACTCTGGTTTGGGTAATCTAACTTACTATATAAAAATTTGCAGAATTAAGGTGTAAAAATCAACATATCCTGGGAATCGGATCGCCAAGTGGTTTATGTAAAATTCTTTTTCCCCCAATTTCTGTTTCTAAAACAACTCCTTCAACATTTTTAGTTGCTTCACCAATTATTTCTGCATTTTTTCCTAAAGGATGTTTTTTAATTACTTTTAGTAATTCTTCTGCTTTCTCAGAAACAACTCCCAATACAACTTTACCTTCATTTCCAATTTCCATTGGATCAATACCTAGTAAATCACAAGCAGATTTTACTCCAGTTGGAATCGGTATTGATTCTTCCTGAACAATAATACCGATTTTTGATTTTTCACTGAATTCATTTAATGTGTTTGCCAGGCCTCCACGGGTTGGATCCTTTGCACTGACAACCCCGCCTTTGCTTAGAGTTTTTTCCATCAAATTATTTATGGGGGCAACATCGGATTTGATCTTTGTATCAAAGCCAAAACCCTCTCTGAATGATAGCAGAGCAACACCATGTTCTCCGATATTTCCTGAAACAATAAGTTTGTCTCCGTCTTTTAAATTAGAATCCAGAAGCCAATTTTTTGAAAATTTTCTGTATTTTTTGACTTCGGAAATGTTATAATCTAATAATTTTGTTCTTACTCCTATTCCACTTGTATTAATCATGAATTCTTGAATTGCTCCTTTTTCTACAACTTTTGTATCTCCGGTAATTATTGGAACCTTTGCAGTTTGTGATGTTTTTCCCATACTCTCTATTATTTTGTCAAATTTATCTACAGGAAAACCCTCTTCTAAAATAAATCCAACTGACAGAGCAATTGGTTTTGCTCCCATCACCGCAACATCGTTAATGGTACCGCATACAGCCAATGAACCGATATTGCCACCTGGAAAAAAAAGAGGCTGTATTGTGTGTGAATCCGTAGAAAATACTATGTTATTGACTACTCCTGCATCATCTAAATCATTAAGAGAAATTTCGATTTCTGGAGAAGTATATTTGAAATGTTTCAGTATGCGCTGTTTGATTAATTCATCCATCAATTGTCCGCCTGCACCTTGGGCTAGTTTGATTTTTTCAACCATTTGGAACCAAGCTGTATAGGTGGTTTTAATTTAAATTCTATCTTGATATTGGATATTATAAAAATTGGTGTAATCTGGCCACACTGAAGATATTTATTTAATTTAGATTATTATAACCATACGTAAATTTTAAACCATGATACTGCATTACATATTAAGGGAGGATTGAATATGGCAAAAAAATCCCTGACAAT
>JAFGPP010000145.1 GCA_016936135.1 Thermoplasmatota archaeon | reverse complement strand
GCTAATTTTACTACAACTTTACTTCAGGGGGAATTTTTTACAAAGGCTTTGAACTTCTTTAGCAATATCCAAAAGGAATTTGTCTTTGGATATTTTATCTTTGTATGCTTTCATAAAAGTACCTCGAGCTTTTATATTTTCAGGTAATTTGTAGATTTCAACATGCTCAATAACTTTCAAAATCCATCCGGCAATTTGTTTCATTTCTTTTTCCTTCATCCCTCTTGTTGTTATTGCAGGTGTCCCCAATCGCACTCCCGATGGATATATAGGCGGCATATGATCATTGGGTACTGAATTTTTATTAACAATAATTCCAGCAATCTCAAGTGCCTCAGCTACAACATTTCCTGATAACTTTTCTGGTCGTAAATCAATTACCAAAAGGTGGCTCTCAGTTCCCCCACCAACCAAAGTTAACCCACTGCTTTGTAGGGTACTGGCTAGTGCCTTGGCATTTTTAACAACTTGCTTACCATAAGCTTTAAAGGAAGTTTTTGATGCTTCATTCAAACAAACTGCAATTCCGGCAATTGCATTCTCATGCGGACCGCCCTGCATTCCGGGGAAAACAGCCTTATCAATTTTGGTAGGTAAATCAGGATCCTTTTTAACTCCTTTTTTTGTTACCAAGATCATCGCACCACGGGGTCCTCTTAATGTTTTATGAGTTGTCGTTGTCACAATGTGGGCATAGGGGAAAGGAGATGGATATACTCCGGCAATGATAAGCCCAACAACATGAGAAATATCGGCAACAAGCCATGCACCAATAGAATCTGCAATTTCACCAAAAAATTTCCAATCAAGTGCAAGAGGATAAGCAGTCGTGCCAATTAACATTACTTTTGGTTTTTCCAACTTTGCTTGAGCGGTAATTTGTTTATAATTCAAAAATCCTTTTTCATCCAAACCAAATTGAACCGATTTAAAATATTTCCCTGAAAATGTAATATCATGTCCGTGTGTCAGATGCCCACCGGCTGAAAGCTTCATTCCCATCACAGTGTCCCCTGTGTTACAAAGAGCAAATAATACTTCAGAGTTTGCAGGAGAACCTGAATAAGGCTGTACATTCACATGGGGTACTTTAAAAATCTTTTTAGCCCTCTCTATTGCCAAATTCTCTATCTCATCAATTATTTTGTTCCCCTGATAATATCTTTTCCCCGGATACCCTTCCGCGTATTTATTCATCAAAACCGACCCAACCGCCTCCCTCACAGCTTTACTTGCATAATTCTCACTCGGAATCATCGCCAAAGTATTCTCCTGTCGCTTCTTCTCTTTTTTAACCAATTCAAAAACTTTATCGCTCATTCTGCTTTCTGTAATTTTTTATCAAAAGTAAATAATTTCAAACTTTTTTCTTTTTTATACGCTAATAAAAAACAATCAACCAGATCCAAATTCAAGTCCTTGTACAATTTAATTGCCTTTTTGAAAATATCTCTATTATCTATCTTTATATATGAAATCCCAACTAAAGATTCAAGCATTCCAATTACTTTCTTTTTATTAAATTTATAAAATTTCACTAAACCAAAATCAACCTCAAAAATTACAATTTGAGCAATAAATAGAGATACTTTTCCCTGACTCGCGTCTTCTAATAACTTTTTAGATATTTTATATTGAGAAGGTACATCACCCACAAGAAACCTCAGAAGAATATTCGTATCAAGAAGGTATTTTTTCATTTAGCACCAACAGCTTTTTCTGCAAGATATTCCCCAAATGCCTGTCGAACTTTCCGAGATGAAACTCTTCTTTTTGTTTTAAAAGCACCCGCATAATCCAAAAAGTCCTTTACTGGAGTAATAACGGCTTTTTTATCTTCTACAGTTATAACAGCTTTCTTATACTTTTCTAGCCCCAGCTCGCGTCTTAGTTTTGCGGGAATGCTGATCTGGCCTTGAGATGTAATTGATACTGTATACATACATTAATTTTAGTATTATGCATTACTTTTGTCAAATCACATTAATAAGATATTTATAGTAGCTCTTTCTCAACAATTTTCCAAACGTTATCTGCAACTTTATCAACAGAATCGTCGGACTTTACCAATTTCCAGCCAAACATTTTTCCTACCTTTCTATGTATCATTCTTCCCCTCTCCCACTGCCTGCCATCCTCATTGTGATGTTTTTTCTCAATTGCTTCTTTGAATTGCTTACCGTCCAGAAGTATAACCAAATCCTCATCCAACAACTCCTCGTTTAGCTTAATCATTTTTCTTAAAGGTACTCTGTGTGTTGCGCCCCAACATATACCCGTTCCTCTGTAATCCTCAGCCACAACCCAATATCCCTTTTCAAGATATTTTTTCAACTGAGGTTCAAAGTCTTTACGGTTTTGCATGAAGATATATTGCGCCTCATACTCCGTAAGTCTTAGGTTTTTTCTTAAAAATTTGTTGATTATATTTCCCGTCGGTTCCAGATCATAAATAGGATACTTTAGCTTTTTAACTTTCTTACCAGCCCTTCTTAATCTTTTTGCTAAAAGATCTACCTGTGTCGATTTGCCAACATTGTTGGCTCCATAAATAACAATGAATCTACCCCTACCGGCACCACAATATTCTTTGAAAAACTTCTTTAAAACTGCACCCAAATTCTTCTCATCATAAAAAGAAAACATAAATTTTTTATGATCCGTTCCATCCAGAAATGCTGAATACTTTTTACGAGCTAATCTTTTACTTCTCAAAAACAAAATCGGCTTACCCAAACTTTCAGCGTATGCATGCTCATATCCAACACCGTGTGAATAAGTTGATACTTCAGCAATGAAACCGTTACATTCTTTAATCCATTTTTTGTCTCTTTTCATTATTCGCCTTCGGTCACCTAAATTCCGTGGACGGTCCGTTCCCATCTCATTCTTAACAACATTATCTTTAGCCATAACTGTATGACCCATCTTTTCTAACGTATCTGAAATAAGCTTAATCCCCTTTTCAAACTTACGCCCACCCGACATCGACCCTGCTAAATATATTTTCATACTCTTGTGTCGGTAATTTTGGATAATTTACTTTGAGTTTTGATTTCAGCCCGCAAGCGTCCCAAGCCAACATTCTTAGT
>JAFGPP010000026.1 GCA_016936135.1 Thermoplasmatota archaeon | reverse complement strand
TATATTATTATTTTTTTCTAACTCTCAACATAAAAATTAACAAAAGTTATATTACGGAAAGAAATAGACGATTAAATCAAAAATTTTACCTTATTTCATTTAGGGCTTTCAATGCAACGTTTAGTGCATCCTCATAAACATTTAGCCCTTTATCTTCCTCATTTTGGGCAAACATATCTTTGAATTTTCCCATCTTATCCCTTCTTCCAAAAATCTTAATAAAATCTTTATTTAAAAACATATCTTTATCTTTAAAATATCATTTTTTTGTTTAACAAAATAGCATCATAACAATTTTTAAATCAATGCTATATTCAATGTTACAAAGTAAAATAAATAAAAATTGATTCAGGAGTATTATACATATGTATGAATTAAGCGAAATAACAGAGAGAATAAAATCTCTTGTAGCTGCCCGAGATATTCTTCAGGATGAATATACAAAATCTGAGTTTCATAGAAAAAAGGAGGAAAATCCAGATACAACTGTTCCCTCCGAGCCTGAAGATAAGGAAATTTACAAACTTTTAACAGCAATACAGCAACTTGAAGTATTTATAAAAAAATTTCAAGATATGCAATTAGATCTTCTGAGAAAGCATGATGAATAGTTAATTTTAAATGATGTTTCTTTTTAATCCGAACATTGATTTTATTAAAACTATGATTGGGATTATTTCAAGTCTTCCTACCCACATATTCATAATTAACACAACTTTTGCAATAGTTGACATTCCTATAGAGGTAATTCCAGTTGAAAGACCAACATTTCCTTGAGCAGAACATACCTCAAAGATTACATTTCCCAAATCATCAGGGTATACAATATCAAGAACTATGACACCTGCAAATAGCAATAGAACCCACATAAAAGAAATTATTGCGGCCTCGTTAATCAAATCCATTGCATTTTCTTTTGAGAGTGATTTATCACCAAGTTTATGCACAAATACTCTTCTCGGCGTTGAGATAGCTTGTTTTAATCTCCAGCCAACTCCTTTGTAGAGCAAAATTGCTCTGAATAATTTAATACCCCCTGCTGTTGAACCCGCGGCTCCTCCGATAACCATCGCAAACGCAAGAATCAATTTGGCAGATTCGGACCACACTCCCAAATCTGGAACGGAGGCAAAACCAGTACAAGTTAGAGCAGATATAAAATGGAAACCCGACCGGCCCAGAGATAGATATATATCATTATTGTACAACTGTAAATTTACAAATGTTAAAGCTGCAACTCCAACAACAATGAGTGCCATCATAGCCTTAAATTGTGAATCTGATAAAAATTTCCAAATTCTACCTTTTAATAGATCATAGTGGGCAACAAAAGCAATTGATCCAAAAATCATCAGAATAATAATAGCAATTTGACTTACCGCACCAAAACTAGTGATACTATCATCAGTAACCGAAAAACCCCCGGTAGCAAGACCTGTCATAGCGTGATTTATTGATTCCCACGGATTCATTCCATCACTAGTCAGAAAGCCAATAATTATCAGGGAACCAATACTTATTATTGTATAAAGTAAAAATATCCACCAAATTGTTCTTACAGTTGAAACAATCGAAGGATGAGTCTTTTGATCACGTGCTTCACCTTTATACAATACATAAGAACCTGTACCGGGTCTAGCAAGTATAGATAAGGTCAACACTATTACTCCAACACCACCGACCCATTGAATCAAGGAGCGCCAAAATTGCAGGGTGTATGGAAGATTTGCCTCATTATCTACCATTGTAAGACCAGTACCTGTCCAACCTGACATGGATTCGAAAAATGCCGAAAGAAAATCCATCCGAGCCAATGTAGAAGTATCATATGGTATTAGCCAAAAAGGAATACAACCTATTAGTGAAATAAGTAACCAACCTAACGCAGCAGTAACCATAGCACTTTTAAAATCTGCAGGTTCCGATTTTCTGAAAAAATAATATAGAGGGATACCGGAAAAGAAAAATACAGCTGACGTGACAAGTAAATATCCAATAGTATCAATTGGGTTGTCTGGTCCATATTCCCCAAAAATTAAGGGTACCACTATTGCAATCAGCGGTACAAATCCCAAGACGATGAAAACGGTTCCTATGTCCCTAAGGACCGAGCGAAGGTCACTCATAATTATTCCTTGATGAAAGGGGGCAAATTTCTACAAACAACAAACAACATGTACTTATAATTTTATAGATTTCTTATCTTCTTTAATTGAGAATCAATTGATTTTTCAAGAAAAGGTGTAATATCTCTACCCGTGAAAAAATCAGCCTTAACAGCCATTGATGCCTTTGTAGCAATTAAACGAGCAATTTTTCCTCTTATTTGAGGTTGTGACTTATTAATGGCAGGATGTTGAAAAATAATGCCGTGTTTTGGAGGTTTTCCGCCCTCTTTCTTAAATCTAAAAAGTGCCTTTTCTGCACCCAACAATTGGATGGTTGAAGCAGGCATACAAGCAAGTCTTTCAATACCACCTGCAAAAGATATCAAACGCGCTGTAATCAATGGTCCCAAAATTTTACAAGTATTTGGTGCAATCTTAGTCACTGATTTTTCAATTAAATTTCCAAGTCGAGAAATTTCCATTTTTACAGATGAAAATAGATCATCTAGTGGACGAATATATTCATCATGTGTCGGAAGTATTTTCCAACATTCAAGTCTTTCAGATAGAAGGTTAGAAATTTGAATCAATTCATCCAATGAATTTACCATATGAATTATCTGTAAATCCTCCACCTGTAATTTTTCCTCTATCTTTTTTTCAGCCAAAAGAATTGATGCTTCATGAAAAATATTGGGCGAAAAATCAAAATCTGACGTTTCAATTTCAAATTTTTTAAAAAAAGGATTTTTTGGATCAAATTCCCCAATAGAGCGCAGACGCCTATCATATACTATCGGTTTCTTATTTCCAGCCAATTTTTTTTCTTCTTGTAAAATTTCTCCTCTTCCAATTATTTCTAGACGGGCAGCAATTTCTTCAGCAGATTTTGGAAACAATATTTTTTTTACTATGCACTTTTCATTACATAGGAAAGTTCCAAACCATCGGGTAATTAAATACATAAGAACAAAACAGTGAAAACAATTCTTTTTAATTTATTTTGCTATATTGTTACCAAAAAAGAAGGAAAAATAAATATCCCTAAATTACAAAAACTAGTTTAAATATTGCCTTTTACTTTACGAAAGAGGTGTAAAATTGGTAAATCTTAGGACAACAATTGCCTCATTAAACCTTGAAAACCCCACAATACTTGCATCGGGTATTATGGATGAAGACGCCGGTAGTATGCTGCGTGCTTTCAATAATGGTGCAGGAGCCGTTGTCACAAAATCAATAGGAATCAAACCAAAACCCGGATATCCAAATCCAACATTTGTGGAACTGGAACATGGAATTTTAAATGCCATGGGACTACCAAACCCTGGAATAGATGAATTCGGGGAGGAAATTATTAAACTTAAAAAATCAAATATAACTGTAATTGGTAGTATCTTTGGTTCAGATGTAAAAGAATTTCTTATCCTAGCAGAAAAAATGCAGGAGTATGGCACAGACGCCATTGAATTAAACATGAGTTGTCCCCATGCAAAAGGCTACGGTCTAGAGATCGGGACTGATCCAAAGATGCTAAATGAAATAACTACAAAGGTCAAAGCTGCAGTAGAAATTCCTGTTTTTGTAAAAATATCTTCAAATGTCTCAGACATTGTAAAAATTGCTCAGGCCGCAGAGGATGGAAATGCTGACGGAATTGTGGCGATTAACAGTGTTAAGGCAATAAAAATCGATATTGAGGCGAAAATGCCCGTTCTTGCAAATAAGAAAGGAGGTTACTCTGGAAAGGCAATAAAACCCATTGGGATTAGAAGTGTTTACGATATTGCCAGCAAAATCAACATCCCAATCATCGGTTCAGGGGGAGTAACGACTGGAGAGGATGCTATAGAATACTTTATGGCAGGTGCAACGGCAGTTCAAATAGGTTCAGGAGTATATTACAGGGGAATTGATATTTTTTCTAAGGTTTGTAAAGAGATATCAACATGGATGGAAAACCACGGTTATTCGAAAATGCATGATATTATTGGAGTCGCTGTACAATGACAAAAATGGTCGTCACAAAGATTTTAGAAGTTACTAGTGAGAACGAAGAAATCAAAAGCATCAAATTTGAATATCCTGGAAAAATGCAGCCAGGACAGTTTTTCATGATTTGGATTCCAGGTGTAGATGAAATTCCCATGAGTGTATCTTATTTAAATGAGAAAATCAAGGGCTTTACTTTCAAAAAAGTTGGAGAGGCAACTAATGCTCTTTTTAACTTAAAGCAGGGAATGAAAATCGGAGTTAGAGGCCCCTATGGAAATGGATTCAAAATAGACGGCGATAATATTCTTTTTGTTGGCGGTGGAACCGGCATCGGAATGTTGCTACCAGCAGTTGAGGGGGCACACAAAAAAAACATTCGTTCAAGTTTTATTCTGGGAGCGAGGAATAAAAAAGAAATCTTCTTTGAAGATAGGTTAAAAAATTACAACACCAAAATCTATATAACTACTGACGACGGATCCAAGGGGTATAAAGGCTATGCCTCTGAACTTGCAAGAGAAATACTTAATAAGGAAAAAATCACATCTGTTTTGACATGCGGTCCAGAGATAATGATGAAAAGATTGTATGACTTTTCTAAGAAAATTAATTTTCAGGCATCGTTAGAACGTTATATGAAATGCGGTGTAGGTATCTGCAGTCAATGTTGCATTGGAGAAGGTTTAAGAGTATGTGTTGAAGGTCCAATTTTTGATGGCAGCACACTTGAAAAAATCAAGGATTTTGG
>JAFGPP010000025.1 GCA_016936135.1 Thermoplasmatota archaeon | reverse complement strand
GATTTGACTGCACTATCCCATTAAAAAAGAACCGAAAAGATTTTGAAAAGGTTAAATAAAGGAGGTTTTTAAAGGGGAAGGGATTTTAACACTTGGAAAAAATCGAAATGAAGCTAACCACTAAAATTTATTTTAAAAATAAAACTCAAATTAATAAAGTAGTGTTTTAACACTAGCAAATACAAACAAGTTACGGCAAATTTTCCATAATTTTATATATGCTTTTCTGATTTAGAATCTCGGGATGCAGGTATAAGAATTGGCACAGTGGATGTCCTTATTGTAGATTTGGAAGGGATGGAAATTGTATCTTAAGGAAGTAAGAATGGAAAATTTCAAATCTTTCGGAAGAAAGATATCTGTACCATTCTTTCCTGGTTTTACTGCAATTACAGGTCCAAACGGATCTGGAAAGAGCAATATTGCTGATGCAATTTTATTTGTTTTAGGTCCAAAAAGCTCAAAGGTGATGCGAGCTGGAAGATTAACCGATCTTATTTTCAATGGCGGTAAAAAACAAAAAAATCCATCAAAATACTGCAAAGTTAGTCTTGTTTTTGACAACAAAAGCAGGAAAATGCCGATAGATTCAGATCAAGTGCTACTTACTAGAATGATAAAACGGGCACCAATTAAAAACAATCCAGACAATTATTACAGCTATTTTTATGTTAATGATAAAGCCGCATCTTTTTCCGATTTTGTAAATATTCTCAATCATGCCAGAATATCTGGTGATGGTTACAACATAGTAAAACAGGGAGACGTAACAAGTCTAATCGAAATGGGTTCAATGGATAGAAGAAGGGTTATTGACGATATCGCTGGCATCAGTACTTTTGATAATGACATTGAAAAAGCGGAGAAAGAAAAAGTAGAAGTGGATGAAAATTTAGAAAGGATAAAAATTATATTAAATGAAATTTCAACGCAAATTAGACAACTTAAAAATGATCGAGATGCAGCCTACAGATACAAGGAACTTAAGGATAAGTTATACGAACTTAAAGCAAAGGTAGCTCTTAAGAAAAAGCAAGATGTAGAAACTCAGATAAGCGAAATTAACAGGCAAATTGAATCATATGAAACTGAAAGAGACAAACTCGATGAAAATGTCACAAATTTAAAGAAACAATACGCAGAATATCAAAAAGAGCTAGGAGATATTGAAAAAAAGATAGGAGATGTGGGCGGGGAGGAAGTTAAAGAATTAAAAGAAAAAATTGACAATTTTAGAAGCGAGATAATAAAGATTGACGAAAGAATCAATTATACAAATGATGAAATCAGAGAATTACAAAAGAAAGGCAAGGATAAAATTGATGACGTAGAATCAATAGAAAATGAATTAAACGAATACAAAACAAAAAGTGAAGAGATTACAAGAATTATTGAGGAAAAAGAAAACGAATTAAAAGAAAAAGAATCAAAACTTACAGAACTCAAGGAAACAATTGCACAGTCAGATGATTTGTCAATGGATATATCTAGAGAACTTGCCAAGATGCGTAATGAGTATGATACTAAAAATAGCGAACTTCATGAAATTAAATTAAAAGAAGATAGATTTGTCGAAAAAATTGAAGCAATCGATGTTCAACTTTCTGAATTACAAGAAACAAAATCAACCTATGAATTTGAATTAAAAGATATTGATTGGCAGTCTGACGAATGGAAAAAAGAAAATGCAGAGAAAAATAAAAAACTGAAAAATCTAGAAAAAGAATTTTTTGAAAAAAAGAAAAAGGAATCTGAATTAACGGAACAATTGTCAGATTTAGAAAATGCAATAAGAAGATTACAACGTGAACAATCAAAACTGCAGGCAGAGTATGATGCCATTCAATCTGTTAATAGTAAATACAATGGCGCTGTAAGTGAAATAATAAAGGCACGGGATGAGGGAAAATTACACGGTATTCACGGTACCATTGCAGATCTTGCTCAAGTCGATGAAAAATATAAATTGGCAGTGGAAATTGCTGCAGGTAACAGATTGCAATCCATTGTTGTTGATAATGATGAGGATGCTTCACAGGCAATAAAATTACTACAGAAACAAAATTTGGGACGTGCAACATTTCTCCCGTTAAACAAGATGGTTTCCGGTAAACCGCGTGCAAATGCCTTGATTGCGGTTGATGATTCAAAAGCTCATGGCTTTGCAATAGATTTGGTGAAATTTAACGATGAATACCACAGTGCCTTTTGGTATGTATTTGGCGATACAGTTGTGGTTGATTCCTTAAGTGATGCTCGCAGGTTGATGGGCGGTGTCAGATTAGTTGACTTAAAGGGATCTCTAATTGAAGCATCCGGTGCGATGATTGGAGGAAGTAGGCCAAAAACAGGTCTTTCTTTTTCAGGTGTTGATCGAAGCAAACTTGATGAAATAACCAGGGAGTTGAATAGCGCGGTTTTAAGTCAGGATACTCTTTCAGAGGAATTGAAGAACCTAAGAAAAGAAATTGGAGAATTGGAAAGAAATCTCAGTGAAATCAGAACCCATGCTGCACAGGAGATACAGGTCAAAGATATTGACGTTAGAAAAAAAGAGTTCACCGCAAAAATTGATGTTGTAACTCGTGATATAGAAGCTAAATGCAAGGAAAAACAGGAGCTTGAAGAAAAGAAAAACGAACTAATTGAACAAATCAATATTATTACTTCGAGACTTGCTGAACTAGACAATCTTAAGGAAGAAAAAGGAAAAATCCTGCTGAAGGGAACTAAAAAAGAAACTGCTCAAAATGCAAGAATGCTTGAGGGGGAAGTAAAAACACTTCAAGAGTCGATTTTAAAACTATCTTCCGAACGAGAGACACTAGATAAAAAACTTGAAATTCTTAATGAGCGAAAGGAAGAGATTCATACTAGAATCAAATCAAAAGAAAAGGATATCGAGAGTTTTAGAGAATCAATCAAGGAATTAAAGGAATCAAGATCACGCTATCACGACGAAATGAAAGCCTTGATGACTGTAGAAGAGCAGATGACAGGTAAAATGAAAGATTTAACCATAAGACGGGATGAAATCTACAAAAAGTCAATCACAGTTGAAAACGATCTTGACAAAGCAAATACTCGCATTGAATCTTATTATGACTTGATTTCTAGGGCTAAGTATAGGTTACCCACCTTGGAAAGTGCGATAAAGGAACTTGAAGAGGAACTTAAGTTATACAACGTAGAAATAACAGATACAAACATCCCAAATGTTGAATCCTTGAAGGATTCTATTAGAGTCACCGAAGAGTCCATGAGGGAACTTGAACCTGTAAATATGCGAGCTTTGGAAGAATACGAACATCAAACCGAACGTAAAAACAAGCTTGATGATGATGTAAAACATCTAAAAGATCAGCGCAAAAATTTGGTAAATCTTGTTGACGGAATAACTGAGAAGAAAAAAGAAAAGTTCTATGAGGTCTATGAAGAAGTGGATCGAAACTTCAAAACAATCTATGCTAGACTATCAGAAGGCGGGGAAGCCTCATTAGAAATTGAGGATCCAGAGCATCTTTTTGAAAGTGGTCTAACAATAAAGGCAAGACCACGTGGAAAAAAGATTCTTTTGCTTTCTGCACTATCCGGTGGAGAAAAAAGCATTGCCTCCCTTGCATTTATTTTTGCCATACAGCAATATGACCCAAGCCCATTCTACGTGCTTGATGAAGTTGATATGTTTTTGGATGGAATAAATGCTGAAAATGTTTCAAGGATGGTAAAAAACAATGCGATAGATTCTCAATTCATAATGGTATCACTTAGAAAGGTGGCGTTAAGAGAAGCAAACCATGTTTACGGAGTTACAATGAGGGAAAATGGAATTTCAGAAATGATTGGAAATATTGATCCAAACACTGTGGGTCCCAAAGGAGAAATTGAAATCTTAGGTGGGAGGATGGTTAGTGCAACTTAAAATTGATGACGATGTGATAAATCATTTATTATTTCATAAATCCTTAATAGACGAACAAGAGGATTCAATAGACATAAATTACTATGTAAACATGCTTAAGAAAACAAATGAGGGAGATTACATTTCCATTAATGATCCTTTTGATAGATCTATTTCAATTGCATTTGAACTTGTAATTAACAATCACCTTGACCCATGGGACATTGATTTGGTTAACTTTTCATCAATGTATCTTAAACGGGCAAAAGAAGCAAAAATCGATTTAATTACAGCCGGTAGAATCATCTACATGGCATGGAAGGTACTGAAATTACAGAGTAATGATTTAGTAGCAAGTATGAAAAAAATTGAAGAAGAGCCCGAAGTTTTTGGCTGGGGGGACATTCCTAAAGGCTACTGGCTTGAATCAGATGATGGCTATTCATACACAAATTTGGTAATGAATACACCGACACCACCTCTAGAAGAACCTGTGAGAAGAGATTCCAAAAGAAAGGTAACTCTAATTGAACTTCTTACAGCTTTTGGAAAGGTAAAAAAGGAATCTGAGGAGTATCAATTAATTGAAATTCAACGACGTGAGGAAAGACTTAGACTTGCCGAAAAATCACGTAAAAGAATGCAAGGAACAGCACATGAAGATCATCTTGAAGAAGACATTCAGTCAATTTTGGATCGAATAAAGAAGTATCCTCAGAAAACAATGTCACTTTTAGATATCTGTAAAACAATGGATAAGGATGAAATTATCAAAGTTTTTATGTCGATTTTATTTCTTGCGTCTGATAGCAAAATAACCGTTTTTCAAAAACAATTTCCATACGGAAAGATATATATTAAAAATCCTTAATATGGATAAAATGGGATAAGAGAAATGGGAGCAAGAGAAAAGCGTTTGGTTGAATCTGTTTTGTTTTCTGCCGGAAAACCAGTGAGTATTAGTGAGATTGCACAAGCATCGCAACTACCTGCAAAAAAAGTAAAGGAAAATTTGGAAGCACTTATTCAGGATTACAATGTAGATAGAAAAAACGATACATCTATGGAAGTCATCAAAGCTGGAAACAAATATACAATGCAACTTAAAAAGCGATACATCGAGTCTTCAATGCTTGTTGCAAAACCTGATATAAAATATAATATGCTAAAAACCTTGGCTCTCATTGCTTTTCATCAACCCGTAAAACAGTCAAATTTAAGACGGCTTGCAGGTCCAAAAATCTACGAACATGTTGACGAATTGGTTTCTATGAAACTAGTAAATTCAAAAAAATATGGTGCTACGGAATTGTTGACCACAACAAAATTATTTCCCGAGTATTTTGGAATTGATTCAACAAAACCAGAGGAAATCAGGGATTTTTTAGCAAAAAAAGTAGTTGGAGTCGTTTTTGACAAGGAAGAGCAAGAATAATTTATAAAGAAAAAACGGCAGCTTATATAAAAACAGACTTTATTCTTTTTTTACTTGATAGATGAAACAGTTGCAAATATCATACTAATTATTTCTGGTTTCGGTAGTGGACTTTATGTCGGTATTGCATCGGGAACTGCAGGTTTTATATTAATTCCCACACTTACTATATTTCTCAGTTATTCAATTCATAAGGTTATTGGTACCAGCTTGATAGTAGATTGTATTATTGGTGCCGTTGCAGGAATAATTTTTCTAAAACACGGTAATGTAAAAATTAAACCAACTATCTTGATTGTTGTTACTGGGATTGTTGGTGCATTTATCGGCAGTCAGTTTACTTCGGGAACACCTGAGGCAGTTCTTAATTTGATTATTGGATTGTTTCTTTTAGTTTTTGGGATAAACTTTATTATAAATGGACTTCAAAAAAATATTGATTTTTTCCATAGAACGCTTCGTCTAAATAGGTTTAAGGAAAAAAAGACTCCCCTATTTATCGTACTTGGAATTATTGTTGGTCTTGTAAGTGGTTATATGGGAATGGGCAGCAGTGGAACTGTTACAATAATTTTGCTTTTTGTTCTTGGTTATGATCTTCATACTGCAATTGGTACCTCGCTAGTAATGATGCCATTTATTGCAGGATCTGGCGCTTTTGGTCATTATCTAAATAATGAGGTTATTTTGTCAGTGGCACTTATTGTTGGAATTTCTGCAGCAGTTGGTGCATCTACAGGTTCTATGTTTGCAAATAAGGTTGATGAAAATAAGCTTGGAAGAATTTATGGAATTTTGATTACTTTTCTAGGAATTGTTATAATTGGAAAAATGTTTTTACAGTTTTGAATTTGGTTTAGATTTATAAATTTAAAACCAAGATAAAAAATCTGTTATTTGTGTGATAGTCATCTTCTATGTTGATTAAAATGGGAGATTGGAAGTATTAGATGAATTTTATCCAAAATAAGATATCATAACAGGCAGTTGAAATTTTATGCAATAAATCATAAATGAAAATGTTTAGGGAAAAGTTACATTGATTTTAAGCATTAAAAGGATGCCAAACACAATCAAGATTATGCCATAAAAATATAACGATTCTAGATAAGAAATAGTTCCTGAAATCGAATAATAAAATAATATTATGCCAGAAAATAAAAGTATGATTCCGACGCTGAACCTATGTTCTCGTTTTATTTGAAGTCTACCATCTGTTTTATCCGTCGAACGAACATCAACTCTTTTTTTACTAGTTTTTGGGGCGATATCGAAATATTCTCTAATTACCGGTTGTGAAAGGTATACTATCATCATAAAACTAAATACCATTAACCAAATATTTATACTGATGAAACTGTAAACCATTGACATTAAATAAAAAATAACGGCTAAAATCCATGCCAATTTAATTCCTCTCAATAATCCAATTGCAACAAAAAATCCCAATGGAATTTGAATTATATATATGATTAAGAAAACTTGATTTATTTCTGCAGATACGTTTTCAATGAAGAAAGATGGTTCTAGTATTAATAGGGTTGCTATTAAGATAGATTCCAATATTTGAAGTGCAGCTATTATCGATAAACCCTTTGGTCTTGTTGATTTAATTTTTTACCCCCGTTTATATCAAAGAATCCCCAGACTGTAGACATTAATTGTAATTGTGTATGGTTCTGACATCAATTCCTTTTTATCCATGGCTGTTACCGTTATTTCAAGTTCACCAAAGTGTGCATTATTGAAGTTGTATGTCCATCCATCTGTAGCATTATCATCATAACCAGTATCGCCATTGCTAAATTTGAAGAACACTGTTTTTACACCATAACCATCGCTATCATCAGCATTAACCTCGATTGGCACTTTACCGATACATAAAGTTTTGGTGCCAAATATTCTTTGCGTTATGAAGTTTCCATGGATGTATATTCCCTTTACTTTTGGCGAGGTAATTTCTACTGTTGGTGGAATAGAATCATAAGTAAATGTTTTTGTTTTACGATTTTCTATTTTACCGTTATTGCCTATTGACCAATATTCAATAGTATGAGTTCCCTCTGGCAATTTAAAGGGTTCAGTGTATTTTATTTGAGACCCACCATCAATCTTGTAATAAGTTGCATTTACCCCAGAACCTTCGGTCAATGGATATGATACTGCGATCAATGTTACCATACCTGAATATTCATCGAAAAATATCGAGGTAACAGGTGGTAGGACCTCTGGTGTATAACTGTTTGCTATTGGCACAACTAATGCCATTAAAAACAAGAACATAATAAGAATAGCAACTTCTTTTGAATTTATTCGCATTTTCTATTGCCTCCCATTTGATTTATCATAACAACTAATGCAGTATTATGGCTTAAAATTTTCTATAAACTATAAATTTGGAATTATTGTTGATACTTGCTTTATCCAATACTTTTATAGAATAAAACCGTATGTCAGTTTAAGGATGCATAAAACATCGGATGATCTTTACGAATCGGTGAAAGATTTACTTACAAGAACCGAATTCGAGGAAAAAATTGAAAAAGAATACATAGAACGAGACGGCCTTCTTGATAAGGACACCATTGCACTTTTAATTGTTGACGAACTTGGAAGAAATAATAAAAACATATCTTCAATTTCTAATCTTGTTGCTGGAAAAGAAGGCACTATTTTTGCAAATGTCATAGGCATTGCAGAAGAAAGATCATTTTCAAAAAAAAACGGTTATTCTGGAAAAGTGGTAAACCTGCAGATATCTGACAATACGGGAACATGCGGTCTTGTTTTGTGGGACAAGGATGTGGAACTAGTAAAATCAAAAATTCAGGTAGGTACCAATTTAAAAATTATTAACGGATATGTCAAGCAAGGTTTGAATGGTCTTGAAATAAATATTGGGCGATGGGGGCTATTGGAAATTGAACCAGATG
>JAFGPP010000144.1 GCA_016936135.1 Thermoplasmatota archaeon | reverse complement strand
CTCCATATTCCTATTTGTGGAACTTTGGTGATGGTGCTACTTCAACGGCTGCAAAACCAGTTCATGTATTTGCCACTCCAGGTGAATGTGTCGTGGAAGTGGTTGTTACTGATTCTCACGGGAAGTATAAATATGATCGTTTGACGATTTCGGTTGTTGAGGACACGACGATTGAACCATGTAAGATTCTTAGCTTGTCTTGTGGTTTAGGGATTAAAGCTTTTATTTCATCGGGTGACGAACCAGTTGACTGGTCAATAGATGTTGAAGGAGGATTTATTTTACTAGGTAGTCACAACAGCGGAAATATACCAGAAAAATCGGAGGCGACAGCCCAAACATCGTTTACATTTGGATTCGGTAAAGTAGAGATAACAGTTACCGCAAATAATTTGGTAGAAAAGAGAAGTGCATTCTTGCTAGGGCCTTTCTTCATCGGAGTAAAGGAAATTCAATAATTTCCTTTTTTTTATTTATCAAAAAATCCTTTTAAATAAAGTTGTAAGTAAAAGGTAGTTTAACAGGCTTAGGTAACTATACAGATCCCTAGAAAATTATACTTTTCTTGGAATAATTTATATTAGAACCAGGCACAAGAAACCCAGGATATTTAACGCACTATTGTAACTATGTTTGCTTTTTTATATTTTATAAAAAGTCTATTTGCGATATTTCAAATTAAGTGGTAAACAGTAATTTTTAATTATTCATAATTTGTGTCAATCATTTCCCCATGGACTGCAAAATTAATCTTTCCAAAACCTGTTGAAACAGAGGATGGTGCAATGTCTATTTTAATTATATTTTCAACATCATGGGAATAATGAAAACTTCCGCCCCACTTACTGTTTATTTCGAATGCATTGTATGTTCCTGAAGGAACCGTCGTTTTTACTTTTGATATTGACAAATCAGGTATTGTCGGAATTATAATATCATTTTTACCAAGGAACTCTTCAAAGATTTCCTCAAACCTAATAACAGGTAAAAATCTAGCAAATTCTTCAGGAATAAATTCGATTTTAAAAAATGATGCGATTTTATTTGCAAAATTAATAATGTTTAGTAGTGGTGACGAAATATCGCCATTTACTGTTAATCTCGTTGATGGATTGTCATATTCTTTTTTATCATATAGCGGGTAATTGACATATTTTAAGTCAGGATTAAATTCAATTGAAATATCTGTTTTATATGAAAAAGGGATGGGAAGGAATTTTGGAAAAATTAGTTTACCATTAATGTTACAATCTATCTGATTAATACTTTGATTTCTTTTTGAAAAAATAATTTCACCAGAAATACTTGTTTTTGTTAATTGAGCAAGGATATTAAAAATTCCATACTCTAATGAAATATCTGCATCAAGGGTTCCAGAAAATTTCATAACATATGTTTCAAGGGTTTCTTCATTGATTTTAAAGTTTATTTGAGGAATATTTGCTTCTAAACTGATTTTTGTTTGATCATCTATAAAACTGAATTCTAACGTATTAAAGAGATATTTCCATTCATTTCCAATGGACCAGACATCAATAAATGCAGCAGTGTTTACGCTGCTTTTTTTTCCTATTTGATCTTTAACAGTTAATGTAACATTGAATATTCCTTTGCTACCATATTCATGTGCAACAGTGAGTCCCTCACCTGTTTCTCCATCCCCAAAATCCCAACTGTAATCAATTATTTCTCCTTCTACATCAAAGCTATCCATTCCAAAAAAAGTAACGGGGTTTCCAACTGATCCGTGATACATTCCATTTGTACTTGCTACAGGGTCCCAGTCAAAGGATTCAGGGTTATAATCAACCCAGGCAATTGTGCCAGAATCAATATTTAATGCGCGATATTCAATATTAAAAAACCCGTTATTTGCCCAAAAAGGACCCCAGCTGTTTTTGCAAATCCAATATCCGCCATTTCCAATGGATGAATCGTCTTTCCATCCAACAATTATCACAACATGATTCTGCCAGGGGCTAGGTACTGTATAAGGATAGAATTGATCGGAATGATGATTTAGCATCCCCCACGTAGTAAAATCATCTGATGCATACATGCTGGTAATGACCGGTCCTTTTTCAAAGATTGTTGATTTTATAATTTGTTTATCTCCAGATCCAGCATAAAAAGAATCATAATCAAGTAGTGGGACAAGTTTATCTTGCCAATCAGAAGATTTGTCACTGCAGTCAATGTTGTCATCTGCCTGATAAGGCATACAAGATTCCAATGGTAAACCATTACAAAAATTTCCCTCTGAGTCAGCATCCATTATATTTTCTAAAGCTCGCTTAAAACTTCCCCCACTACAGCTTCCGGCACTACCTAGACAAGAAAGTATATACTGCTCTGATAAATCTGGATCAAGACGGGGGTTATTTTCCTTTATGTTTATAACTGACTCAATTACCGCAACAGTGGCAAAAGCCCAACAACTCCCACAGTTACCTTGGAATCTTGCTGGCGTTGTCCAATCACCGTTATAATTGGTCCAACTGAACTGGGATGGTGTATCTATCGCCATTGGTTTAGAGTTATTAGATGGAATTGGTTCCAACATAACTTTTTCCATTGTTCTACAAATTGGAAAATCGTTATCATATTCAGTTTCTATTTGATAAAAGGCCATAGAATTTGATGAAAAAATTAGTGTAACAATAGATAGAATCAATATTTTTTTTACAAGCATTTAGGTGGTTCCCCCATCGATATCTACAATATACTTTATACCTTTAATTTGTATAATAACCTTTTTGTATAAATCTGCCTTTTTACAATAACCACCGACAACGATTATTAAAAAGGAAAATTCTTATCATTGGATTTTAAATAGGTTGGTAGATTATCAGAATATGTAGTGGCAATGAAATTGAAAAAAAAGGATCTTGTTGGAACATCAAATAACGATCCTACGTGGATACTTAATCTTAAAGAGGATATCGAATCCATAAATTCCAAAGAAGGTTATGACCTTCTAAAAACTCTTTTTAATGATTACTTGGCCGAGGGAATGACACCAAGAGAGGCTTTGGAAAAGGCAAAAAAGGTAGCAAAATCTTTTAAATTCTAGAGTTACTGCAATTGGTAAATAAATATAAAACAATTGGTTAATTGATTATGCATCTTAATAAGTCTCATGTCCCTACTTATGAAGAAGAGTTTTTATGGTCAAAAAATTGAAATATTTAGAGATTAGTAAATTTTAGTGATCGATGATATTGACGGGAATCGGTCAAAAACTTATATATAACATTTGTTCATTATTATATAAATAATCCAAGTTTCCAAAAATAAATTTTGGAAAAAAGTAAATTGGAGGCAATTAAACGATGAAGAAAATCATAGGCCTATTTATTATATTCTTGCTGGTAACCTCGATTGGATCTGCATCCGGTGTAATGAACGATATTTCATTTTCTTTACAACCTACACAGGTTGAGGATTTCGATCCGCTTGTTGATATTGTTCTTACTGTGCAGATTTTGAAAATAAAATCACTAGAGAAGTGGGATGCTCAAGTCAATGCCATTGAAAAAATTGATTGGGTAAGCAATCCAGATTTTTACGTTAAAGTATATATCAACGGCTTGGAATTCAAAAGCCCTCTTTGGCACAACCAAAATTATATCGAAAATCTAAACTGGAAAGCAAAACTGAATGTCCCCGACGATGAAGAATTTGTCTACATCCGTATAGAATTGTGGGATTGGAATCTTGGTCTTGATAAACCTTGTGACATTAGCAGTATGAACTATGATAGTGATAAATATAAAGATAGTTTTGGCGTTGATCTTATCTATAGTATTGCAACAGGGCACTGGTGGGGGGATGACTTTGCCTATTATGACGCCCAAAGTGCTGACCCAAGCGGTTACGGAAGATTAAACGGATGCGACGATGGAAGCATATATCAACGCGAAAGGGACTGTGAACTTTGGTTTAACATTTATCAGAATGATTACGATAATGATGGAATTCCCTACTGGGCAGAGGTAAATGTTTATGGAACAGATCCAACAGTATGTGATCTTGGAACAGACATCGATAACGATGGATTACCCATTGAATGGGAACATAAATGGGGCCATTATGTTTGGTATCATTGGGGAGATGACACTTATTATCATGGATGGATTTATCTACCAAATGAATGGAATGATCATGCAAATCTAGATCCTGATAAGGATGGACTATCCAATTACCAAGAATACCTTGTAAGTCAATGGGGTTCAGATCCGTTCAGAAAAGATATCTTTCTTGAAATCGATCAAATGGAAAAAGGACCTAAAGGTGAAGGCGGCTATTTACCTGAATTATCCAAAGAACTTATTACAATTGCATTTAACAGAAGAAATATAGTACTTCATATTGATGACGGATGTATGGGTGGAGGTCAAAAAGATATCCCCTTTGATAAAGAAACAACTGACCAAGAATTAAGAATCATTTATCGAAATTTTTTCTTAAATGGAGATTTGAACTATTGGCGTAAGGGTACTTTCCATTATGCACTCATTATTTACCACGCTGAGCGATATCCTGGTTTTGCTTTCGCTGGATATAATAGTGCAGATTCTCTTCAACTTTCTACAAAAACACACGATCAAATCGCAAGACGATATCCTATTATAAACAGAATCATGTGGCGTAATCTTGACATGGATGAAATACATGCAACAGTGTATGCAGGGGCGCTAATGCATGAAACTGGGCATACGTTGGGAATTTTTAATGATAATACTCCGGGTTGTGACGTTCAGGATGGAAAATTCCCATATGAGATTAATTACTGGCGTTGGAGACCGTATAAAAGTGTCATGAATTACGGTTATGTTTATAAAATCGTTGATTACTCTGATGGTTCTCGTGGCAAAAATGATTTTGATGATTGGGATAGAATTGACCTTACTTATTTCCAAAGATCTTGGCATTAATCAAATCACGATAACTCCTTTTTTTTAATAAAAAAAACTCCTTGGAATTTTTTAAATTAAAGGCTGACATTATACTCTATAAAAACAGACAATTGCCTAGGTTTTTTTATAAGTTTATTTAAAATGGTTTTAATAAATGAATTTGCCTTGAAAGATTTAAACTTCGTAATCCGAAAAATGATAAACAAAAGAACTAAATTTTGAGCCAAACCATCTAATATTCTTTTGCTTTCTCAAACAACATATGGCCTATTTGTTGCATACATCTATCTTTAATTTCTGTTTTTGGTTCAAAAAAACCTAGAACGTCAAAATGATTAGATAGCAATACAAAACCTGTTTTTTCTTCTTTATTTGTAAGCATAAAACAAACTGCCCCAGGTTGCATACCACAATGCCCTTCTGTTTTAAATTTTAAAAAATCCCATGAAAACCATCCGAGCCCATATGTCCTATTTCTTCGCAGGGTAGTAAAATTATTTATAGCTTCTATATAAATTGTATTATGCATTAATTCGATTGTTTCATTTTTAAGAATTCTGACTCCCTTGTATGTACCGTTATTCATATGGGCTATTAAAAAATGACTTAATTCATTTGATGTTGATCTTACCCCGCCCATAATTGTAAAACAGGCAGGGTTATACTGAGGTAAAGGTAGGTACAATCCCATTTTGCGAAAATAGGGTGTAACCATATTTTCCTGGTTTAATCTATTCATATCATAACTGGTATTGAACATTTCAAGAGGCTGAAATATATTTTTTTCACAGTAATCAGCAATTTTCATTCCAGATATTTTTTCTACTAAACAACCAATTACAAGATAACCAATACTTGAATATGTAGACATGGTACCTGGGGCGAAATCAAGCCAATAACTTGGTCTATAAAATTTTCCCCCCGGAATTAAAACATTTGTTAACCATCCGTCAATATTTTCAGGAAATGGCATAAATTTCAAAACATCAAGAAGACCAACAATTTTGAAAATACAATAATCGTAGATGCTTGATGAATGTGAAAGCAGCATTCTAAAGGTTATTGGAACTTCAGGATATTTCGGATTTCTAAGTTCAAAAGGTAAATAATTGTTGATATCATCATTCAAATCAAACCTTCCTTGCTCGTATAGTTGCATTAATGCAGTAGCGGTAATTGGTTTGGTTGTAGAACCAATCATATATATTGATTTCTCATCTGCTTTTTGTCGTAGCCAAACATTAGAGAAACCGTATGTTTCTGACCAAACAAGTTCATCATTTTTTATAATGCCTATTGATGCAGAAGGATACTGTCCTATTCTTAGTAATGAAATAAGTTTAGCATTAAATATTATATCATTTATTGATTGATTTTCAATTAATTTATTAAAATTATTTTTATTTAAACTTTCTGCCGTTGTT
>JAFGPP010000143.1 GCA_016936135.1 Thermoplasmatota archaeon | reverse complement strand
TGAAGGAGAAATCTCCGATCGGTGTTTAGGTTGCTACAAAATAATGGATTGTTATACATACAGTGAAACAGTAAAAAGTAATTAAATCTATATTAGTCATTTGGAATTATTTTTCGTATTATACAATACTTTTTGGAGGTTTTTTTTATTAAATGTATTTGTGTAGTCCATTTAAACGAAAATGTTTATTAATTCTTAATACACAATATACTTTGATGTGACATGAAAAGCAAAGAATATATGATTACGGGCGCAATGCTCATACTAATCACATACACAATGTCCTTATCAATAGTAAGTCAAGCATTTTCTGCAGAGCAAACAAGCACAACCTTATCCAATTCAGGCACAATACAAATCCAAACAACACAAGGAATCGGAATATACTCTAATCAACAGTGCTCTACAGAAAAATTATCCATAACATGGGGAACGCTAGAACCCGGAGGCAATCAAAGCGTAATATGTTACATCAAAAATGAGGGAAACTCAGAAACAGTATTTGCTATGCAAACATCTGATTGGGAACCTTCAAACGCCGCAGATTACATAACTCTCAATTGGGATTACGACGGACAAGCTGTTAATCCAAATGAGATTGTCGAAATTACATTTACGCTAAACGTAGCATCAGAAATTACTGGAATAACAACATTCAACTTTGACATTACAATAATTGGAAATTTATAAAAAATAGTCAATAAAGAATAAAAATTAAAAAAAATATGCTGAAACAATTAAAAATCACATACTTGATGTTATGAACAAAAATGAGCCAAATACCTTTGAGGAATTAGTTGAGTTAGTTAGCTCAACATATCATCATCCTGAAAGTAAATTAGTAATCAAAAATCCTTTCTTTTAAGAAGTAGGTAAAGAATCCGAAAATAACTAAAATCAATCCTATCAGAAGATAATAAATCAACGTCATGTCTATTCCTAGACTCAAAAGTTCACCAGACCTAGAACCAAAAAATATTGTTGGAATATCTTTGCCCCAATTTACAAAATCGTTCAAGGTTATGAAAGCGACCAGAACCAATAATAGCGAACCAATTGTCGTTTGTATTAATGCAACCATCTTTGGTAACAGTCGTAAAGAACGTGACGATTTTTGGGATACCATTAATTGAGGTTCAGATATTGGAATGGGGTCAATTTTCACGTTATCCAAGAATCGAAGGGTGACCTGTAATACTTTTCCATTTTCCAAGTTTTCTATAGCTTCAACGACTAAAGGTTTTCCAGTGAAGTTAGTCAAGATGCACGCAACGGCACTACAAATAGGGCATCCCATTATGTTAGGCATAATTGACTTTTCATAGTTTTGCAAACCCGTAAAAATTGATTGATTAATTTTTAGGGAAACTTGGTTTTTTGTTATTGCTAATTCGAATTTTCTTGCTAGCTCGAGATCTTGTGTAATAATTTCTTGCAGTTTTTGCTGAATATAGGTTAAATCCGATTTTGAGAAGGTTTTATCAAAACGTCGTTGGAAAATATGACTTAATTGTAAACCAGAAGGATTCAAGAGAAGGCTTTTTGAGTTGGTTAACAATATTTCGTTTTCTAAATTCAACGAATTCCCAGGGGGAGGAAGATTCGTCTTATCGTCTTTACTTAAGAATAATTTATTTGTATTAATAGTTTTGAAATATCCAGATGGCAAATAAATTGGTTTACCTTTGTAACCTAATTCCCGAATTAGTTGATTTATCGTAAGAGATTGTGGTGCCAATACGGCATCCATTAGAGATTTTTTAATATGTTTTTCAGGTTGGATGTAAAGGAAAATTATAGCCCAAAATAACAAGGTTATTCCAATAAAGGCAAGTGAGGTAACAGAAAAAAGAACAGAACTTAATAAAAAGACAACACCAAAACAAAGAAAAACTAATGTAATGATAGTTGTTAAATTAATTTTTGTTTTAAAAAAATTTCTCCTCTTTTTGGTCGTTAAAAAAGACATGTATTATTTCCCCGTATTATTTTCATTCAGCACATATTTTTCCGTGTTTGTATGAATCATTGGGTTAGCATCTGAGCTCAATTATATTTTGTTGTTCTATTATTCATTGATTTCGTATAAACTATTTCCATTAATAAAATTCATTAGATTCTAAAAGGATTTTTTAAAGATGAAAAGAGGGAAAACATTACAATCAAACCAATTTCATTGGGTCACTTCAAACATTTGAACTAATGAAAATACAAGTGATTTAGAGCTTTCTATAACGTGTTTATTTTGTTTAACTTCACCTAATATTTGTTTCATATCCCAAAATAATATCTATCTAAATTCACATCACCATTGGGTCTATCACCGCAACCCAAATCTAGAGTTAGCATAAATTACCCTCAAAAACAAAATTGAATTCTTACTGAACACTTAAATAATTTTTGAATGACAAAAATAGTTTGATGAATGTTTAAGGAGGAGCGTTTATTGTTATGGACATACAGCATACCAGTTTTTAATGAAAATGAGAAAACGTGTACACCATATTATTTAGTAAAAAATAAGGGAAATAATGCAGACGTAACAGACCAATCAGATTTAATCGATTATGAAAAGGGGACAATGATTTAGTGAATACACCTCAGTTGTTTCCCAAAAACCTCTCGAGGCTGTAAAACTGTTACATATAAATCGGCCGAGAGTCGGGCGGCAATAAAGAGGTAGTTAACTTTTGAATCTTGTTGAGCTAGTCTTTGTTTTTGGTTTTATGGAATGTGTAATTCTCTTTTTGTATGCGATTCGGTGGTATATTTTCGCTTTTGTTGTGATGAAATCGCGTCCAGTAAAAATCCTAGATGCACATAACGATAATTCGGATTCTTGCTTTGTGAGTGTTTTGCTTCCTACCTATAATGAACCAAATGTTGTGGATAGGTTGCTTAAGGCATGCACCGCATTCACATCGGTAACTTTCGAGGTAGTTGTAGTTGACGACTCTAATGATGGCGTTACAACTGAGAAGTTAGAGGCTTGGCAAGGTCACCCAAAAGTCAAGGTTATTCATCGGAATTCACGAACAGGTTGGAAGGGGGGAGCATTAAATGTTGGTTTAGAACACATAGATCCCCAGAGTACACATGTGTTGATTTTTGATGCTGATTTTGTTCCACCAAGTGATCTTGTAAGTAAATTTATTGAGAGTTTCCAAGGAGACAAGGATATAGTTGCTGTTCAAGGTTACCAAAGGCATGATTTAAACAAAGAAGAAAATTGGGTAACCAAAGGAGTTCGGGTTTGGCACAGTATGTACAATATGGTTGAACTAACTGGAAAAGAGAAATTGAAATTATTTGTGCCCTTAACCGGAGGCATCTTTATGATTTATACCGATGTTCTCAAAGAAGTTAATTTTGAAGAAGTCACAGATGAAGATTGGAATTTAACGGTTCGTCTATATGAAAAAGGGTACAAAATAAAATATGATTCCAGTTTAGCGGTTTCAGGTGAATCCCCTAACACCTTCAAAAAATTTATCAAACAACAATGCCGATGGGCCGAAGGTCATACAAGAACATTTAGAGAACACTTTGGGAAAATACTAACAAGCAAATATTTGAGTTTAAAACAAAAATTTGATTTTCTTGTCACAGGATATTGTTTTCTTCACTCAGTTATGGTAACCATTCTAATGAGTGCCATAGTCATAGTTGCAGTGTTTCCCTCCTCAACATTCCCAAATTATCTTACCCAATTACAAAATATACTTATTTTAGCTAGCATTCCCGCTGCAATTTCTTCTTCAATAATCGCATTGTATCTGGAAAAAACAACAGAAGATTACAAAAAAATAACCTACGCATGGGTACTAAATTTCTTACTAGTTCCATTCATAGCATACTCAGCACTAAAAGGACTAGTAACAAAATCAGGAAAATTCAACCGAACATACAAAACAGGAAAAATTACAAAAAGATAAGCAATTGATTCATTATAAGATTAAGCATGCACAAAAGACTTGGTTGCTATACACAACATTTCCGTTGGGTACCGAATGGGTAATAACGCAAGCTCAGATGGAAGTAATTTGCCAATAAATTGGAGACCTTTTGCCACTAAACCTCTATTATATTTCAAAAAGTGGTTGACTATATATTGATAACTTAAATGTTTATAGCCTAGACCAATGTAGCGAAGCTCAAACCCAGTTTCACTTAATAGAGTGCTTAACGAATTTGGACAAAAATATGATACATGCTCATGTTTGAAATGAAACCAATAGTTATTAAGCATCTTTCGAGATAGTGAGAATACATCTGGGGTAATTATAAAAACTGCTCCTCCTACTTTTAGTGATCTATTAATACGTCGAAACAAATCTTTAGGTCTAGAAATGTGCTCAATCATATCAACTAAAGTAATAACATCAAAAAAGTTGTCTTTAATGGACATATTCATAAAATCCGTTTCATAAACATCAAAACCCTTTTTCTTCGCAAATTGAATAGCCGAAGATACATCAACACCATATGCTTGATATCCCCGATTTCGTGCTGCTTCCAACAAAAAACCGTAGGCACAACCTACATCAAGCAAACGACCATGATTTATACCTGATCGTTCTTTAATCATATCCAGATATGCATAAGCTGACCGCAATTTCATTTGTCGAATTTCTTTAGAGTGTGTCCCAAGATCCCAGAAATCATAATATTCTATATCATAGTTGAACATTTCAGTTGGTTCGGGTTGAAAAACAAATGAGCATTGAGGACATAGAAGCAAATCAAACTCTAAATGAGAGATCGTATTCCATAATTGAACATTATGATTTGAACATACAGGACATTCACAATCATCGAGAATTTTTGACATTTTTCAGATCCAACTTAACTATTTAAATCAACATATAGATTCTTTAGATAGAAGTTTCGATTGCTATTATACCTCATTATCAAATAGGATTATTAAACTGAGTTCCATATAAGAGCATTACAATCCATCACACTCCTTCGGTAATGAATATGACAAAAGAAGATTCACCAAAAGAGACCTTTAACTCTAAGAAAGCTGATAAGCTTCAAATTATTATTCCTACTTTAAACGAATGTGATACACTTCCTTTCCTCTTAAAAGAGTTAAAACAATATACTGAAAAGGTCATTGTAATTGATGGAGGTTCCATAGATGGAACGGTCACAATCGCTGAGGAATATGGAGCATCCGTTATTCAACAAACGGAAAAGGGAAAAGGAGCAGCCGTTTGTCAAGCATTTAAAGAAGCGGATGGAGATCCAGTTATTATACTTGATGCTGACGGTTCAATGAGACCTATAGAGATTCCAATCTTCTTAAAAAGGATAGATGATGGAGCAGATTTAGTTAAAGGATCACGGTTTTTGAAAGGAGGATATTCAGAAGACATGAGCTTTTTTCGCTACCTAGGTAACCGTTTTTTTGTGGGATTGATAAATTTTTTCTTTTCTGAAAAATTTAGCGACCTTTGTTATGGATATATTGCTATGAACAACAAAGCAATTAAGAAATTGACCCCTCTACTAAAATCAAAATACTTTGAAATTGAAACAGAAATCATTATCAAGGCAAAGAAACTTGATCTAACCATTGTGGAGGCACCCAGCATAGAATTAAAGCGACTTAATGGTGACTCTAAACTTCGTACTTTGCATGACGGATTTTCCATTTTCAAGTTAATATTGAACGAGCTAATCAACTACTAAAATCAACAATAAGTCATGAATAATGCATAAGTTTAAAACAAAAATTATAAAGTTATAAAAATAAGATAAAAGATCTGAAGGGGTAGATTTATTTAATAAAGCAAACAATTTCTATCATTTCAAATCGAAAATATACAATAATCTTACTTCTGATCCTTTCAATACATCTTATTTGGAGCGTAAATTTAGCATATAATTATCCATTATTTGATATGTCAGATGAACTATTTCACTTTGATTATGTAATAAAGGTCAGTAATGGAAACTGGCTGATAAACATCTATGAGGATTCAATTTCTAATCAAGTATTCGAACTAGCTAAATCGGTAGGACATTGGGAGAAGGAAAATATTATAACCCCTGAAGCGATTGGTGCAATAACTCCAGAGATAATTGACTCAGTACATGCATGGGGATGGTACGCTTTCGATATCACTGGCGGATCGTCATATGAAGGGGTTCAACCTCCAATTTATTATGCATTCTGCGCTTTTTTCATTAATTTAACCGATTCTATGATTTCAAAAGCATATATTGCTCGAGGAGTAAGCATCATATTCTCAACATTAACTCTACTAGCGTACTATTATTTGCTTAAAAAAATTACACATAGTGAATTCATAGCTCTAGGATCGTTGTCAGTAATTATTACATTACCATCATGGGCTTTTCAAGCCATTAGAATAAGTAACGACATAGCAGCACAATTTCTTGTGGCGGCAACTCTTCTCGTCTTCTACCAGGCATATGAAAAGAAAATTGAGACCAGCACCAAGATCACTATAATTCTTGGGATATTAATTGGATTGGCAGGCCTCACCAAGTTGACAGCATTGATAATTCTTATCCCAACCATTTCAGCATGCTACTTAGTTCTTGTGAAGAAAAAATCAATCGCGATCAAATTGAAACACCTTATCATTATTTATTCCATTTCAGCGGTCCTATGTCTATGGTTTTTCGCAAGAAATTATGCGTTATATAGCGACTTCACGGGTACCCAAGCTATTATCCAGGCAATTTATCTAGAAGATCTCACCATGCCGAATAACATAATCCATGCATTTCAGCACTTTCTTAATGTAGTTTTTAATTCTGCATTCTTACCATATCCTAACGCACACAATCAAATAATATATCAAATTATAACAACTATTTGGTGGATTGTACCTGCTATTATCATAATTCGTATTTTTTTAGATATATTGCCGCAGAAAATATTTTTCAGATTCTTTCAGAACAAGATAACATATCCTAAGAAAAACATAACATTAACAATTATGCTATTCACCATGGCAATCTCTATTGCTTTAGCATCTATTCAATTTATGATGACAATAGCTATCGACATATCTGAGAGATACATTATGGTCATTACGGGTCTGGCGGTAGGTTATTTTATATATGGATGGCAAACAATTAGCCTCTCGACAAAAATCAAAGTAATAACGTTAACCATTTTTTGCTTACTTCTGGCATTAGCCAGCATCTCACATGAAATAAATCTCATCTCCACATATTTAAGCCGTCTACAAAACTAGCTATCCATAATATGTAACCCATTTTACAAAGAAATCATTATATCTCGACAGATTATCATTGGATAGCAAGAGTGACCACATTACTCTCAATCCCTACAACAGATATCAACAAAGAGACGTCTTCACCTAAAGGCGCAGTTTCCGGCACTTGGACATTAACCTGATACAACCCTACAAAACCTGGAGCTAATCCTGAATACAACACATCTGCTTCCACTCCACCAATAATCACGACAGGAGTTACCAACGTATGACACAACGGATCCGATGAAGCAGCCGCTCCAGTCTCAACATCTGGATTAACTAAACCTAACCCTGTACAGTAAATCTGGAGGTATTCGCCCCTAGTCGCTGGATTGATTGATGTTACTAAAGACGAGTCAGAATTATGCAACACACAACCAGCTCCTGTCCCCTGCATGTTTGTTGTAAAGATTCCCGGATTCACGGAAGCGATAGCAATTGAAACAGGTATACTTGATATTCCATCGCATTCAATTACCATTAACGCAACATTCTCTCCCTCAAGCTCATAGGGCACCTGAAAATTAATCTGTTCAGGTGAAACGTAATACAACGGACATTCAATATCATCCAGATAGACTGTGGTTCCACCTAGCGTTTTAGGTAAAGGCAATACTTCTGCTGAATCAATTTCAAGCGCAAGATATTCACCAAAAATTGAGGAAATCGATCCGGGTGATATTGGATCAGTTGAATAACTTGCCCCAGACACAACTCCATCAGATGTAAATTTTGGTGACTCTGTGAAGATTTCTTCGTTTCCCCATGTGCCAAAGGTTTTGGGGAAAGTTTCTGTTAATGTCATTTCATCGAAAAATGCTGATGTTGCTGTCACATCTTCAAATGGATAATTAGCTGCTCCTATAAAAAAGCAGTCTCCAATAACATCATTTGTTACCGTTAACGTTTCTGTAGGGGATGTTTCCTCAAGCAATTGCTGTTCGTCAAGTTCTGTTATCCAGACTTTAGTTATCGCGTCAGAGCCATCTAGTTCATAGCTTAGTATAACAAAATAATCTGTATCTGCCTCAACTTCGCCAAAAAGTGTATGTGACCACTGATAATTTATGTTTCTTGCAGATAGTCTCCATTGGACTCCGTCGTCAGTTCTGTCAACACCGAAACCGTTAATTCCGTAAAATGGTTCAAAATGCGTTACAGCCATAAGTTCAATATGAGAATCCAACCTAGGTAATGTTGATAATCGGACAACACCGGACCAGAATCTCTTGTCTCCATCCTCAAATGGGTTTTTGACTGATAATTCACCATATCCGATGCCGCTAGTGGCAGTAACGGTCGAGTTAAAAGCATATGAGCCGCCTATTCCTTGACCTGCTTCTGCACCTATTTCACCATTTGTTTCATAGTGATGGTGCCACATGCTACGGGATTTCGTATAATCAGCATTATCTCTAAACAAGATATTCTGCTCATCCTCATCTACCTGTTCATAGTTCATAAAGCGACCAAGCGCTTGAGTTCCAAGCGAACTTGTATGAAGAACCATATCACCGCTAAAACCTCCGGGAAGAAAGAATGAACCTTCACCTGCACCAGACTCATACCAAACTGTTATCTCATTACTAGCCCATAACGCTATTCCATATACTGTGCCTCTAAAAATTGGAACAGGCGTATTAAACGTGAACACCTCCCGATGCTTATCCGAGGAAGGAATATTTTTTACATCTGTGAGAGCAACTATTCTTCTACCGTAAACCTGATTATAGTTAATTTGTTCATAGGACGTACTCATAAGTAACAATGCCATTTGGGCAGAGCCACCATCTTCACTACTTATCACAGCTTCCAACGAAAGGGCAAAACCCGTAACTGGTGAGGCTCTGGCAATTCCCGAAATTTGTCCCCCATCACTAGGAGGAGTATAGCTTTGGGTTAAATCATCCGTATCTCCTATAGAACCAGAAGTTAAAACTGCGTTCTCATAAAAGCCAGATACTTCAGAGTTACCATAATAAACATAGATTGGCGATTCTACAACATCCACCTTAAACTCGGCATAATCACCAATCACGCGTATACGAACAGTCACAGAATCAATCAATGTCACACCATCTGAATTAGTGAAGCGTATATCATCAAAATCTGTCTGACACAATCCATTCAGATACGTATGCCCCAAAACATCGCTTCCAGATCCATAATGAACAGAAATCACATGCAGGCCACTTTTTACTATGACGCTCTTGCGGTAGTCCCATCCACTCAGCCAGTTTTCACCTTGTCCTTTTGCTATTAGCGGAAACTGCATTAACCCAATTAACATAACGCAAACCAATACCAAAGAAAGAGGAACGAAAAGTCCACGCACCTTCATGATAAAACCCTCACTTCAATTAAAAATTTAAACAAGGTACTCGAAAAGCTGCAGAACTACCTAATAACTTCTACTTTTATGAAATAAGACACAGAAAAGATAGTCGTTTCATACTCCTTTCATCGTCAAACTAATCCACATAAACCCAGAATCTAAAAAAGATAAATTTTGACAACTGACAAACACTTTCGAACTTGCTCAACAAGTTGATAGCAGAATCAAATATAATGCAAACCCCTAAAGATAGGCATCTTAGCAATAAATCGTTGAAAAACACCAAAAATTCGTGAAATTGGCATTAACCAATTCGGTACATTCAAAGTATCTCCACAGTTCATTTCTAAAAGAAAAAGATTGTTTCTCCAACTTAGAACAGTTCTTAGAAATCTATTCCTCTGAAAAAGCTTAGGAGAAACAATTCTATTATAAAGATCTAACCTTCTTTCCAGTTCTCGACACTTGTAACAAAACCAGTCATCACACAAATTGAGTGTCGGATCATCCTTTAACATGGACGCCATAAGATTGACCAATTTGTCTACAGACCCAAAGATTGCACTAGCCATCCCAATGTTTCCACGCTTCAAAGCCCCCAAACACTCAAGCCTAGGAACTAATACAGGCAGATTTTTAACACATGGAGTTCCTAACCGGACAAACAATTTAATTTTTCCTTTAGAATCTCTAAACTTTACCCCCTGAATAATAGGAACAACAAAAAGTCCAGCTTTCCTCTGCGCTTCATGACGTAACCCTACAAGCCTGTTCCCTATCCCAATAGCCAAATATTTCCCATTAATTTTCGCAAGTTTCTCATACGGTAAAAAGGGTTGTGAATTTTCATCATGACCATCAGTAAGATACCTAGCCATTTGACCTATACATACAACCGAATTTGTAGGATGCCGACTCCTAATTGACCCTTCACGATTAGTTAGCGTATAAGGTACAAGACCAGTATAAGGCATAGTCTTTTCAATTTCAAAAATATAGTCATTGGGAATTTTGCACAAATAAAAAGAGAAAGTATACGTATTCATCATTATTGTTCCCTTTGGACCAACCACCTCAAGCAATGCATCTAAAAATGCTTCAGCTCCACCCTCAACATATCCAATACTCTTAAAGGATAACGAAACTGCAATATGGTCTCCAATCTTTAAACCGAGTCTTTTAAAATCGTTAACAAGACGCTCTTTTGAAACACTCTGACATACAGATTTAAGCAGATTAGCAGTTTCATTCATATAGAAAGCCCTAAAATGTTTCTTGCTTCTGAAGGAGTGGCAACATCTCTACCTAATTCAGTTGCTAACCTTACTATCCTTTTCACCAAATCAGTATTGGTTGCCAACTCTTTCTTTGGATAACTATAATATATACTGTCCTCAATTCCAACACGTACATGCCCCCCCATCAATATTGCTGCAGCATTTATTTGTGTTTGAAATCTACCAATTCCCGTTGCCGACCATGTACTCCCAGAAGGAAGTGAATCAACAAGAAAAGACAAATCACGTAAACTCGCAGACATTGACCCTAAAGAACCCAATAACAGATTAAAATGCAAAGGCTCCCTTAGAATGCCTATGTGCACCAAATACTTGGCTGTATTAATAAACCCGGGCTCAAATATTTCAAGTTCAGGACAAATGCTTCTTTCAGTCATCATTTTCGCCAATTTCATAATTGTTTCTAAAGAATTAACGCTTGGATGACGAGGAAAATTCAAAGAACCCATAGTTAAGCTCGCCATTTCGGGATAAAGATCCAAAACTTCTGAGCGATGTTCAACTTGTGGATCCACTCGACCGCTAGTTGTAGCACAAATAATCACATCCGGACACTTTCTTTTTATGCCTTCAAAAATCTCTTCAAAATACGCTTTTTTATGAGTCGGCTTACCTTGCTCATCTCGCGCATGGATATGGACTATAGAAACCCCTAATTTATAACCCTCATACGCGTCTTTAACAATTTCATCGGGCGTTAAAGGAACATTCTTTGTGTCTTCTTTTGTAGGTATCATTCCCGTAGGAGCTAAAGTAATAATCAATTTGCTTGCAGGCTCATATGAATACCCTTTTTCAATATACATCATTTTTTCCTCTTTTAGTATTTCACAAATATAAAGACAGAACAAATGTCCCGTCACAATATTATATTATTATTTGATAAACATTATTTGATAAAGCATTAACAACTCAAGAATACAAAATAGCCAAGACCAATCCATAAAAACAATCAATTTTATCTGAAAGCACATCTAAACTTTATAAATCCATCCATAAAAGGTAATGTCATGTTTGACTCAAAAAAAAGATCAATAGTTAAATCAGTCACCTGGAGAGTCATATGCATAATTGTAAGTATCGTTACTGCATACCTATTAACGGGAAAAATTGATGTATCTGTAGCAATTGGAACAACATACAACGCAATTACAATGATACTGTATTATTTCCACGAACGATTCTGGAATAAGCTTAAATGGGGAAAACAAAAAAATACCAGAACATAACACAGTAACAAAAAAATAATTCATATTTAAAAAAACGACAGTAATAATCTAAAAATTACAGTTGCCAAAAAAAGTAACGAAAACACTATTGCAATTCTTTCTAATCTTTTCAGGTTAATCAAAACTTTTGCTTCGCCTTGATTTTGTGAAAGCAGTCCATAAGTGACAATAAGTATCAAAGCCATAAACGCAAAAAAAGAACTTAAATCCCAAAAATCTAGGGGAAACATCATGAAACTATCCTTCACTTGTCCCATCATACAATGATGCTGAGCTAATCAATTATTAATTTTTCCTAAGTTTTCAGCACCCAATATTTTCAAGAAACAAAAATGATAAAATCGAGTGTTAGATCTAACGGTCTACAGTTTATCTATCAAGTTCAAGCCTAAGAACAGAAAAATTAGCCAGAACCTTCATTGCGCTCTCTACTATTGTTAGACAATAAGTTCACTGCAAATAGGTAGGGTCTAATTCTCAGATAGATTGACAACGTCATGGGTTTTTATTCTTCAGTTTTAGGATCTTGTTCATTAACAATAATGGAATGTTGACCAGCCGAGACACAATTCCTAAACTGGAAAACATGACTCTAAGGTTGCGTATATCATCTTGAGTTACTGCTTCTACTAAAGGTGAAAAAATAACATATGTCACCAGAAAAATTACAGTACCACAAGATAGCATAACCCACGCCGCCTCAGTAACAGTTCTCAAAAATATCCAAGTGCATAAAGCGGATATGCTGGAGGCAAGAAATATTTTTGCGGAAGTTCTAAATTCTGCCTTAATTCTGTAATGTTTCCATATGTAGTAAAGGCTAATAGCCATAGAGGGTGTGTTTGCCAGTAGCCCAGTAATAATTAACCCAATTATATTAAATTGAGGAATTAGTACAAATGATGAAGGAATACCAATAATAATAGTCAATATTTTCAATTTCATTAGAACTTTTGTTTTTCCCAAACCTGTAAGAAGACTATTCACATTAACATTTCCAAAAACTATCAACAGATTTCCTATTACTCCAACAGACAAGAAAAGTGGTGCATAAGACCACTTGTCAGCATATAATGTGCTAATAAGCGGTTCTGCTAGAACCATCAACGCCAAAGTTACAGGAACTAATAGAAAAGTAACATATTTCACCGAAGAAGAAAAAATTGATTTAAGAAGGTGAAGTTCACGATCCGGATCAAATTTTGAATAAGCAGGAAATAAAACAGTAAAAATGGGAAATGTAACGAAAGTTAACATTGTCGCAAAATTATGCGCGATCTTATAATTCCCAATGAGTACTTCATCTACAGAAGAAGCCATAATAAAAGAAGTGAACTGTGGCAAGATTCCCCCTAGAATGGTCGCTACACCAAGAGGAACCCCAAACGATAATAACAGCTTCAATATTTGACCTTTCGTTATCGAAATAGAAGATTCAGACTCGCTGGGAAGACCCTTTAAAATTTTAAAGTATAATATAAAAAGGGCTAAAATAGATGCACCTACAAATGAAAAGCTATAACCAACGGTTGCCCCCAATGCACCAAAGTTTAGATACACCAGTAATATTGATAAAACAGATTGAATAGCAGCTTGACAAATAATTAATACACTGTTAAGCCTCATTCTTTCAAAT
The DNA here is from genome assembly GCA_016936135.1 of Thermoplasmatota archaeon. Lineage (GTDB taxonomy): Archaea > Thermoplasmatota > E2 > DHVEG-1 > DHVEG-1 > JAFGPP01. The sequence continues at coordinate 30,562 of JAFGPP010000143.1, read as the reverse complement.
CCAATAAGAATTGACTGAATGAGAGCTAAGAACGAAGAAGGCAAAATCGATATTGATGCAATTGTTATATAAGGAAATGCATTTTCATTACTAAAAAGTAATGTAGCTACAAAGTTGGACACCAATAATGAAAATATTGTTAATACACTAGCGGTTACAATCCCAAAGATTAATGCAACTTTAATGAGCTTTCTCAAGTCTCCCTCTCTTTTTTCACTTTTATACTGAGAACAATATTTCGTCATGGCAGAAGAGACCCCCCAATCCTGAAATAAAAGAAGCGTGACTGGAAGAATCAATGCTATAGTGTATAATCCATAGTCCAGTTCGTCAATGTAAAATCCCAAAATTATAGTTCCAACAGCTAGGAGAACAGTGGAGATTGTTCTTCCAGTGAATAGCCAGAAACTGCCTTTTACTACATCTTTACCCGTTTTTAAAGCTCTGTCCATATTTATCACTAAAAAAATATTCTACAATCACTTGGTCTATTTTCCATAAACAGATGGTAAAGGATATTCAATAGTAGCCGAAACCCCAAGAGTATCAAGAAAATTTTGGATTTCGCGTCCATAAATCGGGTTCATAACCACAACAAAGTCTGGCTTATAATCACGTAAAAATTGAGGCGATACAATCAGTTGGCCCGTCCCTGCAACAAATTTGCCTTGTTTCTTAGGATTAATATCTACAGCATATTCTATAGGAGAATTCTTGAAAGCATTCAGGAAAGTAACACCTTTAGATCCCGTACCCCAAATAACAACACGTTGTCCATCATCTTTTCTCTGTTCTAGTTTTTGTCTCCATTCATTAACTAAATCATTATAGCTTGATGCAAATCGTGCTACACCACGCGCTATATGATCAATTCCTCTTGCTTGCTTAGAAAAATCTGAAACAGCTTTGTCACTCAATGTAGCATTAATGCCAAGAAATTGACTCTCGTAACTCTCAGAAAGATCACTGACATTGAAACCAGATACTAAAAAAAGACATGCCAAAGAAGTTGGTGTGAAATATGAATAATGCTCATAAATAATATCCCAGACAAAAAGATTTCGAAAGATATTCACCGCGTTTGGCACTTCAAAAAATATTACTGTATTCTGAAATTTATCGAGTGTATGACGTAACGTCATTAGAAAATTTTTCGGATTGTGTATATGTTCTAAAACATGCCTACAAACAACCAGATCACACGGATAAGCTGAATACTGCTCAGAATAATAGTCCTTAATCAACTTGATTTTATTGGTGACATCCAATTGTTCTGTTCTTTCATGGAGTGAGGGGTCAAAACCTACACCCCTGTTGTTTCCAATTTCGCATAATGTTGATAGAAAATGACCATTTCCGCATCCAATAGAAATAATATCTTTATCGTGAAGCTCATATCGCTCAATCAGCAAGTTAGCTAATGACTGGGTATACACTTGAAATCTAGGTGAAAAATCTAAAGGATTTTCATAGATTTGCGAATAATCGACTAGATCAGGGTCGAAAGCCACATTCACTATGTGACCACAGGTACCACAAAAGGCTAGTCTAACTTCCCCTTTTTGGCAGTTCCGCGCTTCATTTTGGTTAGTCCATAAAAGATTACAGAAAATGGGAACATCAGATAACTCCCAAAAAACATGCAATGGTTTACAATTACATACTGGGCAAGCCATCTCAGCATCCCGTTGATGAACCGAAGAACAGTCATGTTTTACCATTTCTCTCAGGCCTACGACATATCGAATATACTCAAATATTAAATATACTCCGAAACTAGGCACAATTTATTCAGCAAACGAGGTGATTTAATTAAGCCAAGTTTACAATTTCAATTATATTATCGACATCATCAAGACTCAAATGGGGGTTAATCGGTAAAGGCAAAAGGTGTTTTGATAAACAGACTGAGTTACCAAAAGTTGCATCGACGTTTTCATATCTAAAAAGCGGCGATTTATGTAAGGGTTTATAGAGATAATTAACCAAGTATCCAGCTTTCGAAAGATTGTCAATGCAACTATTTCGTATATTTTCATCAGAAAAAAGAACAGGATAGCGAAAGAAAGAAGGAGTTGCATCAGTGGATAAAGAGAATTTGCTAGCAACGTCTTCTTTAAGAAACTGTTCATATCTTTTGCCTATCATTGTACGTTTTTCATGCAGTTTTTGTATATCAGAAAATTTTAAATCCAGATCTAAAACTTCAGATTCTTCCATTTTTCGCATTGCCGAGTATTTATCTAACGTATTGTAAGCCATTAGATGTCCGATTAAAGGACGAGTTAAAGTATTATTTTGATATTTATTCCACAGATACTCATCTATGTTTACCCATCCATTAACAACGCTGAAATGCTTTCTTTCTGAAAACGACAACAAAAACCTATGCAAATAATTGATACTAGAAAACATTTTCATCTTAATTTTTTTGACTTTTGGAGCAGGACACTTGTTACCGATTAAAGCAGCATAGGAATTAACTTCAAATTGATTTCGAATTAACTCTATCTTTTCTGCAATTTCATCATTATTAGTAACTACAACAGCCCCTAAATTTACGTTTAGAAACTTGTTAAAAGAAAAGATTCCAACATCACCAAATGAAGCCACATTTTTCCCATGTATTCTAGCTGTAATCGCTTGTGCCGCATCACTAATAAGGAAAACATCATTATCTTGAGTGAGCTCCAAAACAGGGGAAGGATCAACCGGAATGCCATATGGATGTACAAGTATTACTGCTTTAGTATCCGATTGAATTAGTTTCTCGAGATGACCATAAGATAATCCAAGTGTTTTCTTGTCCATATCACAAAAATTTGCGATACCTCCTGTACAAAAAACCGCGATAGGTAATATTTGGCAAGAGTAATCAGGAATTATAACCCTGTTGCCTGGTTTTGTATCTAAAGCCAATAAAGAAAACAAAATGGCTGTTCGACCAGAAGAACACAAAATCGCATTCCGCGTTCCTGCATAAGCTGCTACCCGTTTTTCAAAACATTTCAATGCTGAATCCCTAAACGCTGACTGCCCAAAAGTGCCTTCCAAGAGTTTCAACCCGCAAAGTTTCTGCACACCTGTATCCAAACTACCTTTTCAATATTCACAATTTAAAAGAATTGTAAATTCACATAACTCGATACTAAATGGTAAGAATCTCTGTAGTTACACCCATATCATCAATTGATCGTCGAATTTCATTGACATACGCCGCATTCATAACAATAGTATAGTCAGGATCGTAATCCTTAAGAAAATCGGGTAGCATAATTTTCTTTGCAGCACCAGGAATAAACATACCCTCACGATATGGATTAATATCAACTACAAAATCAATCTCATTCCTTACATCCAAAGTAGTAAGGAAAGAAACACATTTCGAACCTGAACCCCAAATAACTACTTTTTTACCAGCATCCTGAAACTGGTGCAAACGATCTTTCCACATTTTTATTTTTTCATTACAGTGAGCCTCAAAATAGTTTACACAATCCATAGTTTCTTTGACACTTTCCTCCAAATCATGTTTCTTAACTGATCGCTCATTCACTGGTTTTGCATCAAGTAAGAGGTACTGGTCATCAAAATCCTTGGAAAGATCAACAATCTCAAACATACAACTACGAAACAGTCTAGCAAGTGATCCCAGACTGAAATAGGAACAATGTTCATAGTAAATATCCCAGAACGCTAATTCATTCAACACACGGATCATATCAGGCAACTCAAAAAACACAATGCTATTTAGATGATCATCTACTGCGCGTCTTACAGTAGTAACAAATTCAGCTGTATTGGGTATGTGCTCAAGAGTATGACGACAACACACAAAATCTGCATCATACCCAGAGTAACGTTCGGAGTAATAATCACGAATAAAAGTCATCCGTTCTGAAACTTCACTCTTGACACGATTCTTTTCAAATGCAGGATCTATTCCTATACCATAATTCAGGCCCAACTCACAAATAAGAGACAGAAAATCGCCTTTCCCACAACCAATTTCTAAAATTCTTTTATCTTGCAGATCGTGTTTTTCTATTAGCCTAGTTACTAAGCCCCTTGCAAAAACGTTAAACGTCGGTGAAAAAGATTGTTGATCCTCATAGACTGCAGAATAATTTACCTTAGATTGATCAAAAACTCTGTTGAAAATGAAACCACAATTTTCACAAAAACCTAGAATAACATCTCCTTTAGGAAAATCAAGTGCCTTTTGCTCGCTAGATAATAACACGCAACTATTTACAGGAACATTTTTTACCTCGTAAAAATCTGAAACATTCTGCGACCCACAGCTGGGACAAGTATTTTTCATCGGCATTTCTCTCACTAACCTTTTATAATATGTGAATATTCAAACGTCATTTGCTTTAGACAATAGGATAATTAGTTACTATCACTTTTAAAATGTTGTTTGACTTTGTTTATTTGCAAAAACAATGATCCACGCCAGCTTCTATTAGCCATTCGTGCAACAAAATTTTCTCTAAACCCTGTAGCCCAATTCGATTTATAAGACTCACGACCCCTAAGCAGATCATACTCCCTTAACCCCTTTTTTATAGATTCTTCAATCGAATAATTTTTTAGCATGTTACCTATTCCATACTTAGCAAATTCCGGGTCAAACCCAGTATTATATCCATATTTTTTTGATGCATAATCAAAAGAATACATTGCCGCGATGGGATTATCATCTACTACCAAAAAATTGAGATCTAACCAGTTTTTTTCATCAAAAACTTGAGCCAAATCAAAATGAAAATCGCGATTTAGCCCATAAATAAAGGCACTCTGTCCTTCCTTTATGCCCACCTTTTATCGTGCAAATCAAAAAACAGTTCCATAGCTTCTCTTAATGAACCAAAATCATGTTGAGTTTTAAACTCAACTCTATAATCTTTTTCAAGTCTTTTCATTCTTTTACTCAAATTTTTCCTCAAATTTCGACTTAAACTTTTTGTGTAATCTTGAAGTGAAGAAGGCAAAGTAATATACGGACAAAAATTGCAAACGTTTAGCTCGGAGAATTTATTTATTGATCGCAAAATATCAACTGAAGAACTTTCTTCACTTACATCTACTAGTTCGATAATATCCCAATCAGAGGCTTTTAGAAGATGGTTAATAAAAAAATTCGGATGTTCATTCATTCCCTTTCTGAAAAGAAACTGGTTGTAATCTGCATTACCTCTTCCAATGAACTCTATTTTGCGAAGTTTAGTTCGATTATACAGAAAAGGATAACGAGATAGCATAAGTGGAGCAATACCAATCAGATGTTCTTTTTCCTTCGCAAGCAATATTCTGAGATCGCGTTCCTTTCCAAAATATTTCCACCATGTCGAAACCCATTCCCAAGTAGAAAAAATTGTATGAGAACAATAATTAAGCAGGTCTTTCCAAAACTCTTCCAGAGCCATAAAATCCCTATAATTCCTAACTTCAACTATTTTCATGGACTCACACTCTAACGAGTTTGCCTAAAATAAAAATTATTAAAGTCAAAAAATATTCATAAACATCAAAAATTGAGAGATAATAATTGCTACGATAAATTTTCTCCGCAATCAGTGAATTTAAATTCGTTTTGATCACTTTTATAATCCGTTACTAAAGGATTAGCCCTATGCGTCAACAACAAACATTTTAGGCAATACAAAGGAAACGCGACACGTTTAACAATAGGAAATTCCAGAAGTCGCTCTAGACTATTCAGCAAAAATCCATTTCTAATACTTATTACAGTATTGGACAATAAAATTGAAGCCCATAGTTTCTGATAACGATGGTCTGCACACCAATCTATCACTTTAACATTTTCTTCATCAAAAATTTCACGAATCACATCATTGAACAAAAAGATACCAGGTGAAAACTTCTTGTAAGCATTGTCATATGATGCCCGTTTGAAAATTACTGAACCCCTTTCTCTAAAAATTAAAAGATAAGCGATAACCTTGCCATTCAACTCAAGAAAATATGTCTTCCATGTAAAGATAGAAGCAGCATTATCCGTTTCACGTACTGCATTAAGAGTTATCGACAATTCTGGATCGTACGCAATTCCCCTAGAGTCCATCCAATTTTTTTTCCAACTAAGCCCATCAAGTTTTATGATTTTCTCACAAACCATTGGATCATCGTCAAGTCTTTCCACACAAGTTATCCGACAATCACCAAGCATTCTGAATTTTCTCTCAATTCGATTAAGTTTACGTCTAACTTTACCATCACTAGCATTTACAAAATCATCCCATGTGCCAGTGAGGGAAATAACTCGGTGTCCGCCAAATGATGAGTCCATAGTTTTAAAATATATATGAAATTCAGTACAAACTTTTTTTAACAGTTTTAAAGTGGATGATTCTTCCGAAAAGGTCAGATCCACAAACCTACACTTATAAAAGCTTATCAAAGTATGCAATATTTTCTTAACACAAACTTCACGATATTTTTTATGAACCACAAAATCCATTAAAAAATTTGGACCGTAAAGAAACTGCACAAAAAGAATCCCGAGTCTTTTTCGAAAAGCCAAAGGAGCCATGCCCACAATTTTATCTGAGTCATAAACGATCAATAACAGTGGCTTCCATCCTCTGAAGTTGCTGAGTTGGGCACCATTCTTTATGAAAACGCTAGAGACGAATGGGTTCTCACTCCATTCAGCAACAAAAGAGTCAAACTGTTTTTCAATTCTCTGAAACTCTGACATATCAGTAATTGCATTAATTGAAAGGTTCATTTTAAAATCTCCAACTAAACTCAAAATTTTATTTATGTTTGAACAACAAACGTTGTATTCCACGATGTGCCAGAGAAACAAATGCTCCGGGATTTTTTTCCAAAATCCAACGTAAATAAGTATACCATCGAGGAATCCAGTAATAGACTGGATAAACTGATGCTTGTTTAAAGCCTATTTTTTTAGCCACCACAATCGAAGAAAAATTTTCCCTAGAACAATGCCAAAAAGGGGTTAAATTCTTTGAATGACAATAATCTAAAAGAGCAGCACTCATGAGTGTAGCTAACCCAGCATTCCTATGTTTTTCATCAGTCATAATAACAATCTCGCATTTATTTCCCGCACGTCTGTTAAACACACACCAACTAACAATCACATTCCCATGAATTAAACAAAGACCATACCCGTTCATCAAGAAATCATTAAAAGAATTCCAATTCAGAACAACCTTTAACACATTATCAAGGTTCTTTAAACCAACTCTTCGTAAGAATGCTTCATCGATCCGCTCAACAGAAAAACCAGCAGGCATTAGCGCCTGCCAATTAATTTTTAACCACTTAAAATTCTTAAACCACAACATGTAACGTTTCCAAGGTCGCTCATTCCTTAAAAAAACATGAATTTTTTCCGCCCATATATCCGGAAAAAAGTGCAAAACAGAGAATTCACTATTTAACGTTGGAATAATTTTCTCCACTATTAATTTTTGAACTGAAGAATTGAATTCATCATTTTCTGAGAATCCAACTAGGTAGCATTCGCGACCTTTTATATCTACAGTGAAAGCAGATCTGGGCTTTTCCACATTATCTACATATATCTCTCCGGATCGATTCTCTTCAATTATTGCATTAACAGCAACAGTGAAATGCAATCCTTCGTATAAAGAAAGCACATTCTTGCGTTTTTCTTTTTCAAGTCTATAAATCATTAGATTTCTCCAAAAAAAATTATTAAAAAGTTACTAATTCTCTAATTCTACTTCAATAATCTATTAAAATAAAGTTCTGCATTATTAAGATAGAAAATAAAAGAGTAAAATGGTTCCCAATTTTGTTAAAGAAATTGTAAAGATGGCTGAAAATAAGTTCAGCTAATCGTTTACTTCTTTTTTAGCCATTCACGATACAGCGTATCAACCGTTTTTGAAGCCGTTAATAAAGTGTTATATTTTGATAAAGACGCAAGATTACGCCTGTCTTTTGGAAGGCATTTACCACCTATTCCATCCCTAGCATCCAAAATTTCTACATTCCATTTTGTATTGCAAGCCTTTCGAACTTCTTGAAAATTCAATCCCAAATCCTCACATATCATCCTAAGCTCTTCTGCAAAGGCAATCTGAACATAACGATAAGCATTTTCAGATACTTTACAAATTTCTGCTATCTCTATCGAAGCTGTTTCACTTAATGGAATACCAAGAATGTCTCCATAAAATATTCTTCCTGATTCCATACTCTCTGCGTCTACGCTCCCAATTACTCGAAGCTGTCTAACTCCATGTTCAACAGGAGCCTCATTCCAGAATCTGTGGGGAACATGCACAAGTTCAACTCCCTTCAGAATAGAACTATGAACCTTTCTTGAAGTCCCAGGAACAATAGTACTCTCAATTGAAACCAAGATACCATTATTTGCTTTTTGTGCGATCTTCTTGGAAACATCAAAAACAGGTGTTAAATCAGGCTCTCCATTCTTGTTCCATGTAGCTACACATATTATGTATATATTTGCATCAGGAACGTCATTCCACTCTGAAAAAGCTAATATTCCTTTCTCCTTAGTTTTCTGGACAACTTCAGGGTTAATATCATAACCAAACACATTTAGTTGCTTATCTCGAATGTAATCTAGGGCAGACGAACCAATTTCACCCAAACCAAGAACACAAATCGACAAATTCTTAGGGTTCATATTCAAAGTATTTGCAAGAAAAGAAGGGTTCACCATAACTATTCCTCAAACATTAATCCATTATAGGTCTAAATTAAGTTAATAAGAATTCTGAACCCTAAATATCTGCCACAATATCAAAAAATCTTTCTAAATCCTTGGTTGGATCAACAGATTCCACAAATTTTAATCAGACAATAAGTAGTCTATTCAATTAATGAAAGCTGGTTTAACAAAAGAATAACGACGAAAAACTTCGCGATCTTGAAAGAAACACTTCAAAAATTCACCATTAGACACATCTTCAAGGATAGGCCAATTAAGATTTGAAAAAAGTCGCGTCATCTGAGTCTTATACTTAAACAAGGCAGCACGTTTAATCTCTAAAACATCGTTAATCTGAACAAAAAACCTAAAATCCTTCAACATATACAAGCCTGAAAAAAGATAACTTGTCCAAGCATACAAACTCTTTTTCCACACATCCTGCAGCAAGGTTGACGTCCATGGCCAATGACCCCAAAATCCAATGGGATATTCATTTATTACAGTATTTAGCCCAGAAAGAGCAAGTGCAGAAAGTACCACTTTAGTAGTGGCAAGGTGGTCTGTTGACCAAAAGAGGGGCTCCTTATAATAAGGGATAAAGATTTCTTCAGGTTGCAAATCCATAAGAATCTCTTTCACTTTTTGAACAGCTGAATTAAAATTTTCATATAATTTCCGATTTTCGAACTCTAAAAAAAAGACATCATTTTCATCGACACCTAATACATGAGTAGCAGCCAATGCATTCCGTGCACGCATAAATTTTAGCTCGTCCCTAGAAATAAAAGCTGAATGCGATTGACTCCCATCAGTCAAAATTACTATTGATACATCTGCATCAAATCTTTTTTTCTTAATAATAGTTCCGCCACAACCAAGCGTCTCATCATCTGGATGAGGTGAAAAAATAATCGCAGATTTACGTAAATCATTCTCGCCAATTTCACACATAAAATTATTCATTGAAGACTTGAAAATTCGACGACAATACTCATTCAAATTATCTACATACATTGAAATCACGAATATTCTTGTACTCACATAACAAGTTTTCAACAACTTTTTCCCAAGAAAAGAATTTAATGACACGCTTTCGCGCAGCTTTTCCCATTGATTTCCTCAATTCTTCATCATTAAAAAGGCAAAGGATTGCCTCAGACAAAATAGAAGCGTCTCCAGGTTCAACCAAAAGTCCAGTTTTACCATTTTCAACAATTTCTAGCATGCCACCTATTCTAGTTGCAACAACAGGCACTTCACAAGCCATGGCCTCAATCAGACTTCTACCAAAAGATTCACTAAACGAAGGATTAACCAAGATATCTGCAGCCTGGTAGTAGTCAAGCACTTGAGAATTGGGTACAAAACCCGTGAAGGCCACATTATCTTCTATACCAAGTGAATGAATTTGATTTTGCAGGTATGATATGTAGCTAGTATCATTTTTGTCATAAAACGAAGATAATTTTTGGACGAGTTTAGTGTCGCTCAAAGTAAGAAGAAAATCACGAGACAATGAACCGCCTTTTATGGGACCAACGATTTTAAGCCTTACTTCAGGATATTGTTCGACTACTTTCTGTAAGGCATCAATTAGCACATGTAACCCTTTTTCAGGCGATATTCTTCCAACAAACAATAGCTGTTTTTCTTTACTATGTTTCATGTTATCTTGATCAACTTTACTCGAAAAAACATCAACATCAACCCCGTTTGTCTCGATTGGTAAGGTACATTTTCCTCTAAATTCTGGGAAATGATGTCTGATGCTGTTAATAATATATTTACTACAGCCAATTACTAAATTTATGTATCTAAGCCTTTTTTTTATCATGCGTTGGTCAAGAACCGTTAACCACTCACAACGCATGTTTAGAACAATTTTTGCTCTTGGATTAAAAGCTCTGATTATAGGAGCAAAATGAGAAAAATTAAAGAGATGTACAACATCACAATTTTCCTTTTTTAAGTCTTTTGCAACTTGTAAAGCATAATTTAAGTAGTAGAGAGGAGAAGCAAAAAATGGACGTTTAGTGTCCCGGAAAAAAAATAAATGTTCCATAGTTCGGGCAAGTGAACTCGTAACTGAAATTTTTTTCAGCTTATCCAGAATGTACGAGATTCTGGGATACCATTCATCCAAAGTAGTTGATATCCGTCGATAACGTACATTTTGGTCTGATTCTAATTCTTTCTGTCCTTTGTCCTTTCTCGTATAAACAACTACTTCACAAGATTTAGCTAATCGCCGCGCCACTTCATATGTCCAAATATCAATTGAACCGCCACTTCCAGTCCACGGCAACGGTATAGTACCAAAAGGCTGATTCACTATCGCAATTTTCAAGTATATTACCGTTCCAAAGGAGGACAAAAATAGACAGAAAATAGAAAGATGATGGAGAATATTATACAATCTTAGGTTTCGGAATGGGGATTATGAATTTGCCTCCATTTTGGCGATAAGATTGCTGTTGGCTTAATATTTCCTCCGCAAAATTCCAAGTAAGCAATAAAACATAATCAGGCATTTCATCCAAAAGTCTTGTTGTAGAAAATATTGGCAAATGATTTCCACCCATATAACGACCGTGTTTGAAAGGATTTAAGTCAACAATATAATCAACAATTTTCTTGTCAATTCCAAAATAACTCAGGAAGGTCGTTGCTTTAGCCGCCGCTCCGTAGGCAGCAATGTTCCTTCCTTGCTGCTTAAAATCATGAAGAATAGCCATTATCGATTCTCGCAATTCGCGAATATGTGTGGCAAAGTCTTTATAATAAATGAACTTGTCAACTCCTTTAGATTCTTCATTTTTCAACATTGATTTTACCGAATCTCCAACATTCTCCTTCGGTTCAACGTATATTCTTAATGAACCTCCATGAATAGGCAAATGCTTGACATCATTAATGTACAAAGAGTGGCTTCTAAACAAATGGTCAAGAGCTTTTAGCGAGAAATAACAAAGATGTTGATGATAGATTGTATCAAACTCAAGGTTAGTTATTAAGTCAACTACATAAGGAACTTCTATAACAGCTACTCCATCAACCTTCAAAATCTTTTGAATAGCTTCTACAAAACCATTAAGATCTGCAACATGTGCTAAAACATTATTCGCAATCAAAACATCAGCCTGAACTCCTTTTTTCCGAAGCTCATTAGAAAGTTCTTTAGAAAAGAACGCATTAAGAGTTTTAATACCTGCTTTTTTTGCCTCCTTTAGGGGCTCACTAGCAGGATCAATTCCTATAGCTGAAATCCCATGCTGGACAAAATTTTTAAGCATGTATCCGTCATTGCAAGCTGGCTCAATTACTAAGCTTGTAGAATCCAAATTCCGTAACTCAATTAATTCTTGAGCATTTTCTCTTGAATGAGATAGATATGCCTGTGATGTAGAGGAAAAATATGGATAATCTCGACAGAAGAGAATTTCAGGATCTACAGTTTCGAGTATTTGAACAAGGCTACATTCTGGACAGAAGGCAAGAGTTAATGGCACTAATATTTCTGGCTTTTCAAGTTGATCTCGCGTTAACAATGCATCAGCTAACGGAGTTTTTCCGAAACACATGATGGATTTAATATCAACATTTCCACACGATCGGCATCTCGAAATTTTTTCATAATTTTTTGTTTTCATCGCTACGACTCCCTTGATCTACGTAACTTGTTATCAAAAGAACCATTACTAACAGCGTTTTCAAGATATGAAATCCGTCTATATCTAGGCCCTTCAAAATCATTAAGATTGAAACCAACTTTTTTATATGTCTCATACAGTTGTTTTGCTCCTAGATGTGCGTTCCATTTCGGTTTATAATTTGGCAACTTAGTGGCTATTTTGCTGAAATCAACCCTATAAGACCGCTTATCAGCGTCGGCATCTTTAGCAAAGTTAATTTTGGAATTAGGAACAGTTTCTTTTGCGATATTTGCAAGCTCTCGAACTCTATAATTCTCCTCAGTGATCCCAACATTAAAAATCTGATTATGAATTAAATCAGGGGGACTGTCAAGTGCAGCCAAAAAAGCTCTAGATATATCTTCAATATGAACAATTGGTCGCCAAGCTGTACCATCACTTTTCAGTAAAACAATTCCAGTAGTATATGCCCATGCAACTAGATTGTTGAGAACCAAATCAAATCTTAGCATCGGAGATACTCCGTAGGCTGTTGCCGGACGGAAAAACGTTGGGCTAAAATCATTATCAGCTAATTTTGAAATCTCTTTTTCGGATTTTGCTTTAGATGATCCATAAGGAGTAACAGGATTTGGTTTAGAAGTTTCATCAACAATTTCCGTACCAGCAGCTCCATAGACACTGCAAGATGAAGTGTAAAGATATCGGTGCACTCCAGCCTTTTTCGCTAGTTTAGCTAGTTTAACTGAAGCTTTATAATTTATCTCAAAAGTCACTTCTGGATTAAAATTTCCAAGCGGATCATTTGATAAAGCACAAAGATGAACAACTGCATCAATATTTTTTAGATCAGAAAGCTTTACATCACGAATGTCTTTTCGCATATATGGAATATTTGGGATACCATTACAGATGGATGAATCACCAAAAATGCAACCATCAAAGAGATCACTATCAAGTCCAACAACATCATACCCTTCAGCTTGGAACATAGGCACCATAACGCTTCCGATGTAGCCCTTATGCCCCGTTATTAAAACACGCATTAGTCATAGCTCTCCTTCTGACATCCTTTCGGTACGTATGAGATATTAAGGTTTCACTCTGGCCTCGAAATATATCGAATTTTAAACTTTAATACGCTAAAAAAAATTGTAAATAATTCCAAAATCTCACATGTAAAGCCATTTATTTTAAACCAATATTTTAAAATAACTCAGCATAAATTATCATATCTTAATCGAAATTATTTTATTAAATTAATTTTTTAGTTAATCCTGTTATTTAGATGCTCTCTTATTTATAGCGATACGGCAAAGCTGTAATTCATTGGCTATGTCCCATTTCATTAAATTTTTACCATCCATAAGAACCCATCTTAAAATTTCGTCGTAACACAATTTTTTCTCAACCCAACTCATTTCAGCCTTATTGATGGACCTGAAAAATTCAAAACAATGTTTCCAATACGGCAACACAATTAGATTGCTTGCCTCATTTCCAGTCCACCATCTTGATTCCGAACGATAATCGATTACATCAATAAATTTTCCATAATGTTTAGTTGTGTATGAGCCTGAATGATCTCTACGAAAAAAATAACATTCAGGAATTTGAACTATTCGCCCCAGAAGGCTTATTTCTACAAGCAGATTCCAGTCCGACCCGATATAATCTCCAAAAACAGTTGTCTTTTTTAACGCATTTGTTCGGAAGACCCCAAAAATTATCCAAGGAAAACCTTTCCTGTTTAACATCTCTCTAAAACGTTCATGAGGTTTCTCGGAATCATTGATTAATTCAAAATTGTACTCCCCAACAACTTCACCAAATTGATTTATCTTCCCTGTTTTAGAATGACATAACAATATCGATGGAGTTTGCTCAAGAACATTTATACATCGAGTTAAAAACTCTGGAGCAATAACATCATCGCTAGCAGCCCACTTAAAAAATTCCCCCGAGGATAACTCAAAAACATGATTAAAATTCCATGCAGCCCCAAAATTTTTTTCATTTCGAAAATATTTCACACGACTATCTTTTTCCGCATATTCACTGCATATCTGTTGAGTTTTATCTATTGAACCATTATCAGAAATGATAAGTTCAAAATCTTCATAAGCTTGATCCAATATAGAAGCTATCGCTTCTTGTATATGAGACTCACCATTATACACAGGCAAGCCAATGCTTAAACGCGGTTTTTTAGTAACCATTATGAGTACCCACATTTCCTTAAACGAGATACGACAACTAATCTTAATTTAATACACAATAGAGCTTGAATAATTTCAATTTCTTGAACGTTACTTAACATTTTGCTCAAATCTCATGACTTCGCCTTGATTTTAGCATCAATTTCTTCTAAAGTTCTGTCAAAAGATTTTTGTTAATTTAAGAATGGAACATTTTAAATTATGTTCTATAGCATGAAAGCATTACGTTTGCATATAAGCCCGTAGTTGCCCTTCAGTAATAATAAACACCGCTGTAGATTTTGCGACTCGCTCTAATTCACCTATAGCTTTTGGTAAGATTTTATGCGTTACAAATTTATCAACTTTCAGTCTGTCAATGACATTCTCTATAATAATATGGCAAACAAAAAATGGAAGTCAAAAACGCGACAAAACATTTAAGAAACCAAAAAAGGTTTCCAAGTTTTCTTTTCAAAAGAAAATTATAATATCCAGCCAAAGATTTCCTAAATAGCCAGCCAGTTAAAAATCCATTAGTTCTTTTTCGCTCAAAAATATACAAACTAATGCCAGCAAACAAAGCTTTTTTCAAAACTGAATTAACAGTTAGTCTCATAGGATTTATGTGATGATACACCTCGGCTTGAGGAAAATATTTGCATTTATATCCTGCCTCAATAAGGCTTTGGGAAAAGTCGATGTCCTCCATATCATACACCAGAGATTCATCAAATCCATTTTTTTTAAAAACCTCACGGCTAACAGCAACATTGGCTGTAACTAATTCTTTGGTATTGAGTCGTTTGTTCCCTAAATAAAAATCGCCTACTGGTGTTCCTTTGAATTTTTCACGAATTGAATTTGGTTGATTTACTAAAAGCAATGGTCCCCCAACCGCACCAGTGTCACATGAATCAAATCCGGATAGAAGTATTTTTAACCAATTAGCATTGACAGTGCAATCATCATCAGTGTAAGCAACTATTTGACCTCTAGCACTTTTCCAACCAGTATTTCTGGCGATCGGTCGTCCTTTTCTTTTTTCTAAAATAAGGCGGACATTTGGATACTTTGTTTTAATCATTTCGATAGTTCCATCTTTTGAATCTCCATCGACAACAATAATTTCGAAATTTGATTTCGGGTAATTTAGTTTGGTCAAAGATTTTAGACAATTCTTAAGTAACTTCTTTCTATTGAATGTTAGAACAACAATAGATACAAAAGGTATTGGTGCGTTATCGGAAAAATTTGAGTCCAATTCAATCTCTCATTTAAGTCGTCGATTATGAAACACATTTACTGTGGTACAAATGATTGAGCTAAATATTTATCAAAAAACAATTACTACCCATAATATGAGTTAAAAATTTCAAAAAAATGTTTAGAAAAGTTACTCTCACTGAACTTCTCTGTT
The DNA here is from genome assembly GCA_016936135.1 of Thermoplasmatota archaeon. GTDB lineage: Archaea > Thermoplasmatota > E2 > DHVEG-1 > DHVEG-1 > JAFGPP01. Next base: position 14,584 of record JAFGPP010000143.1, on the reverse strand, counting down.
GATTCTGAAGTTCTTTTTGATTCAGTTAGAGACCAGCTTTCTATGGCCCCATCGATTTTATTAGCGGCTTCTTCAATTGTATCAAATCGGAATTTACTGGGGACAAATTCTTTCGGCCCTCCTGAATTATGTACGATCGGCAAACAACCAGAAGCCATAGCTTCAATTATTGCTATGCCAAAATGCTCGTTAACTTTGGTGTGCAAATACACTTTACAATCAAACAAGATATTTCTTAGACTAGTTCTTGAGATATCGGGAATAAGCGTAACTTTGGACTCTACATCTAGATCCTTTATCAATCTACGAAGTGACATTAACGTCTTTTTTGAGTTAAGAAGACCTGCAATAATAAAAGAGGTAGAATTGTGACTGCGTTTAGCTATATGTGGAATAATTTCTAGATTCTTATCGGGGTCAAACCTACTGATTGTAAGAACCGTGTTTTTTCTTTCGGGGTTAGATTGTATTCTATTACGATCCAACAGATAATTCGAGACAGGGGGATATAAAACATGGGGAGTTACATTGAATTCTTTTTCTATTGCTTTTTTTGTGAATTCACTATTGGCAAATAAAAGTTGATCAGTTGCCTTTTCTTTTGAAGATTTTATTAGTTGTCTATGTAAAGAATAATATATGCTGTTTTTTATGTATGGAAAATCTTCTTTTAATGCTCGTAAAATCGGATAATGGAAATATACAATATAATTTTCAGATAATATAGAGTTTGAATAAGTATCAATCAAAACGTCACATTTTGATTTCAACATTTTGGTACGAATATAATCGAAATAGACATTATGCCAGTCTCCTGGAGAAAATGGTGAAAAGGGTAATGGAAAAATTATCTCACGATCCACTTTTACTTCAGTATTAAATATTTGGCTAAAGCGGTTCGGGTTCAATTTAGAGTCAGTCAATATTATTACTTGATGACCATGTTCATTTAAAGATTGAATGGTCTTAATTGCAACCCAGTCAGATCCCCCACAATTGTTTATACCTGGATGAAAAACACCAATTTTCACATAAATCTACTCCATTAATATTCAAATTTTGTTTACACTTACTGAAAATAGTTTGAGTTCAAAGACCAGATTGAGGAGGGCTAATTACAACGTTAGGCATTTAATATTACGCTCCTGATGAGTTATTTAAAACATCTGTTAATTAAGGTCCATAATATTGATAGATTTCACAGCCACCATTTGAATATATTTTATTGTTTATTTCTGTTGTGGAATTAAAAATTGGAAAACTACTGACCGAGAATGTTATGTTATTCGGGTAAACTGTGTTGTAAATTAATACGCCACTCTGAGTATTGTAGTGACTCAAGAAAACATATGACTGGGACGAAAACTGTGTAATATTAGAGATTATGTTTACTTTATCATCTATATTGACCATGGTAATGGTCAGGTCCTGAAGTTTAGCTCTTGTATCTGAATATACTTGTTTATCAGCGGCATTTATGAAGTTAGATAACCATGTTCCACCAAAAAAGTCGTGTTCATTAACCATTCCAGACTCTACTATAACACGATCGTCAATTCTATATTTACTTAGAGGAATTGAAGATGGAACGGGATCTCCTGCAACTTCATAAAGGAAACCAGTTTGGAATAAAAAGAAGGACACAAGCAATAGTGCAGTCAGTATCGTGCTAAAGATTTCTTTTTTATGTTTACTTTTTGCATGTAAAGTACCAAAAAGCAAACTTGAGACTGTTTTAATGCCTAAAATCAAAAGGGGAGACAAAAACAATAATGCGACATGATATATTCTACCCATCTGAAGAAGTTCAGAAAAATTGGGAACTATTATGGAAATTAACAAAAACACCATAGCAATGCTAGTAAGGTATAAAAATTGAGAATCAAACCGCTTTTTAAATCCATTCCCTCTTGTTAGTATCAATGTTAAAAAGCCCAAAAAAATCAGACCCGAATTCAGATTAAAAAGAATTCTGGCCACCTGATGAAGAATACTCGGCGGAGCAGTTATCCCAATAGCAGACGATACTAAACTTCCTCTTGAGGAAAGAATAAAAAGTTCCTCAAAGAACCCCTGAAAAGCTTTCCGAAAAACCAATTCTAACTGCATGTATGGTGCAACAGTCGTAAACATGTACCATGAAAAGGTAAGAACAGAGAAAAAAACCAAAGCTAACTGCAATATGTGTCTATTTTCAGTTGTTTTAAAAATCTTGGCAAAAACCCATATTGATAAAATTATGAGTAGGAAAATATAACTCATTGTATAATAAGAGACTATCAATGAAAAACCAAAAGCTGCCAGAAAAATCCATTTACTCATAGAATTAATATCTTTTTTGAAAAGAACCAAAAACAGTAAAATAAAAAAGAATTCGGCCACCATTGCCTTTACAGTGTTTTGAAAATTAAAAAAAACTTCATTCGAGATGAAGAAAAAAACCGATGCAAAAGCAATTTTTTTTCCCCAAGTTCCTTTTAGAAGTTGAAAAAGACCTAAAGGTACTAATGAAAAGATTAGCGGGTAAATGATTTTGAATACCCAAGTCCCTGATATGTTTAAATAATTCGAAATAATTGTCGGTAATATTGTAACAGTTAACATTGAATTATACAAATGAATCGTATTATAGTTACGATAGTACAGGGCTTGACCAAGCGATAAATCCCAATATGAGCTTTTCATTGTGGAGCTGAATACGTAGAAATCTCTATGAATGTCAAATCCTTGGATATAATTAGATGTAAGAAATGTAATGAGTAAAAGAGTAAATGATATAGAAAACAAAAAGAGAGGATAATGAAGAGAAGACGATTTGGAAAACAAAATTACCATAAACAATAGTGGAACAAGTATCATTATAGCCATGAGCAGAAAATTATTTTCAACAGCGGTGCCCTGTATTAATCCAATTATGGCCAATATCGGAATAATAAAATATGGCACTAGATGGCGCAATTTTTGATTTTTTGGAGCAGATATACAGGTACTTTCTTTGTTCTTAAAGTAGCTAATAACACAAATAACAAAGACACTCACGCTAACAACTAAAATTATAGGGTCGGTTGATAACGGTGAAGACATTACTATTGAACCTAAATAATTCAGAAATAGTCCCACCACCATCAAGAAAGTGAGACTTAACCCTACGGAAAAAAGGATTATGTCTACAAAATTTAGCTTTCCAGAAATAAACACTCTTAGAAATGCGAATCCCGGTATGAAACAGAGATATATAAAACCAAAAACCTGTCTAACAAAAGGAAGGTCTATAAACATAGCAACAGCTAGCACTAACTGTAGTACAGTAGCTAACAATAGAAAAGTTTTCGAATTAAGTCTAATTACTTGCATGTAGAACCCAAAGGACAGTCATTTAATGGTCAGAAATATTTATTGTTATTTGAACACTGATAAATTAGCATTTTAATTTTAATTCATAGACATGTATAGCAATTATCTTTTTTAAATAAGTTTTAATATTTATGCTGTATAATAATTTTAGATCACTTAAATAACCCTAAATACTAGTTGTAACTCAATAACGATTTGTATATGTGTTCTACAACTAGTCAGAAAGGTTTATGAGATATTACGATACCAATATTTCGAAGCATACACAGTTGATGGTGACAAAGTGAGAAAAAAATCAAGCACAGCTAAACGCTTCAAGATTACTAGCCTACTAGTTCTGCTATTTTTTACTTTCTTTGTCCAAGCTACCAGAGTAAGTTCACAATCAACTGACCAAGTCACGTTATCCAGTTCAGGTTTAATCACATATACCGAACCGACCGTACCCAGTTCGCCCCCACCAAGCGAACCCGAACCTGAAGAACCGACCGTACCCAGTTCGCCCCCACCAAGCGAACCCGAACCAACCACAAACGGCATTCTTCCGTTTAGTATTATTGGTGAGGATTACTTGATTTATTATAGAAATGATGATGCTGACGTGTGGTTGGGTGATGGCATTTTAGATCAGTTTACACGGTGGGAATGTAATGCGGCGCGATTGGGCTTCGGATTCTCAGATGCTTACGATGGAGATTGGAGTCCCGGACACCATAGCCTCTATGACGAAGAAAAGATGGATAGAGTAATCGAAATATTTGATAGTATAGACGTCAAAGTAATACTTGACCTTCACAATGTTGGTGACCATTATAACTATCTTGGAAGCCAAAACTGGATTGAAAACTGGAAGTCAATTGCACTACACTACAAAGGAGATTCACGAATTGCAGGTTTCAACATTTTTAATGAACCAGCAAAATACACTTGGCATTCATCTGTAACCACCAAAGAACAGTTCATGCAAGCATGTAAGGAATGTATTGTTGAAATCCGAAAAATAGACCCTTCAAGAAAAATATTTTTCCCAACTGTTGCAGGCATGGGAATTGGCTACGATGACCCCAACGAAGTCTGTGACGACCTTGAATCAACGGGTATTTTAGGACTAGGAAACATCGTGATGGACATTTCTCATCCATATTACTGGGAAAATGAATGGGACTTAGGAGCGGGAATTAGTCCAGAACAAGCTGTTCAGAATCTTATGACAAATCAAATAGACAAATACATCACAAGGTTGGGTGCTGAGAGATGCTGGATTGGAGAAACTTTTGCATGGGTTGGAAAAACAAGGGACTTGCAAGTACGTTGGCTGTCAAACCTAATAGATGAATGTCTTGAGAGAGAATTAGGGATTCAGGTATGGTCATTCTTTGGCAAAAAAACGTGGTGTACTGAAGGTCTAATTGCATCCAATTATTTAGATTGATGCTGATTAGTATACATTATGTACAATAAATTTTACAACTAACTCTTGCTCAAAAGAAACTCTATTGCATTCTTAAAACCCATCGAAATATGTTCATAAGAAAAATTCGTTTCCAATAATTTCAAAGAGTTCACACCCATGGTCTGTTGTTTAAGAGGATCCTCAAGTATATTTTTAATCGCTACAAACAAAGATTCAGGGTCCTTTTCAGGTACGATAAAGCCATTAATTCCATTTTGGATAAGGTCATAAGCTGCTCCTACAGCTTTTGTAGCAATCACAGGCTTACCCATAGACATGGATTCATTAAGTACAAATCCCCAAACTTCATATTCATCACCAGCAAAGATTGAGGGAACTACTACTACATCAGCTAGCAACAAATAAGCAGCTTTTTGATTTGGATCAACCAATGTACCTGTAAAATGGACTTTGTCATTCCCGTACACTTTTCGCATATTATCTAATTTTTCATAACTATATTTTTCTCCTGTACCATATACTCCACCGATAACTAAAAGAAAGGCATCAGGGAAATGTTTCTGTATTTTAGAAAATGCTTCGAATAGATATTCGAAACCTTTTACTTTTATTAACCTACCATAATATACAATAATTTTCTTCTTATTCAGCTTCAAAGACTTTCTCAATACTTTTGTGTGGGAAGAAATTTCTTTGCTTTTTGGCAATAAGCTCACATTAGGTTCAACAAACGTTTTACGTCGTATGGAATAATTTATTGCACAGTAGAATTCTTTTGATTTTGAACCTGAAACAACAATCGCTTGCGAATTGTTGATAGCCCAAAGAATAATAGGCCACGCAAAACGCCGCCATTTCTTTGAAGGCCAATACCAATTTTCATCCCAAAATACGAATGGTTTTCGAAGCAAACGCGCTACTAGACAGGTTATATAAGTATTTATTTCTCCTATATTTCCACCAATAAACACATCATATCTTCCTTTTATAAGGTATAAGAACAATGATGGAGAAAAAAAATATTTACTTGTAAGTTTAATTCTTTTTAAAAAATTTAACCTTATTTTGCTTGCATGCTTTGTATCTCTTTTAAACGACGAATCAAAATATTCGAAAAAAAAATGCATGTTATATTCGGAAGATAGCTTCTCAAAAAGAGGAATACGGTATCCAAGATATGCATAAAACACAAAAGCTATTTTTAACTGATTTTTTGTCTTGGTTTTCACTTAATCACACACGCTTTAAATATAATAAAATTTTATAGTTTTTTGAAAAATGATCTTTTTAATATTCAAATTAAGAGGGGTCATTTCAGTCCCAGTTAGTAAGATGAAAAAATTTCAAATTAAATTAAACCATGATATAAAAAAACCAATTGACAAGCATGCAAAAGGATGAATATAACTGGTCTTTAGTCTCAGGTAAGGAAGTTCATCAAATATTAGAAACATAAAAACAACAAATAGCAGGATAGTTTTTTTTAACTAAACGCCTACAAAAACAAAAATTTTCAAAAAGCCATTAAACCGATAGTGTACTACTATCATTTATACCTAACCACCCCATTAGTTCATAAACCAATAACAACATATGTATGGGTAATGCAACAACAGTACTTTTTCTCTTAATCACAAAATAAAAACCGCGTAAATACTTCAATGATATGACTCTAATAAATTCAGAAGTGGAATATGATTTACGTTTCACATTTAATTTCTTAAAGGTCTCACCTTCTTGCCAAGCACGCTTCTTGAAATTCAACAGATTAATTCTGTCTGCATTTAATCTATGTTGAACAACAGCACGTGAATTAAACCGAACTACCAAACCACTACGTACTGCTCTATCTACGAATTCTGAGTCTTCAGCAAGTAGCTTTGGAGAGGCCCTTCTCATTCCGAGATTCTTGTCAAAATATCCAATCTTATTCACAACATCTTTTCTAATGGCAAAATTGCAGCCCCATATTTTGTCATAAAAATTTAGGAATTGATTACCTACAGCAACATAAGGCCCCATCAGAACTTCGTCCCACCAAATTGGTTCCTTGAATCCTTTGTTAAAAAATGGCCTAGATACCCCGCCTACAACATCGGCTCCTTTTTCCAAACTTTTACTCATTTCAACAAACCAATTTGAGTTTGGAAAAGTGTCATCATCCAAGAAGAAGATGTATTGATTATGAGTATTCCTTAGACCGATATTTCTAGTTTCGCCCAAGGTTAGTTCTGGGGACACCTCAATAAATGCAATGGGTATCCCCAATGCCTCATATCTGCCTAAGATTTCAAGTGGCATCTTTATCTTACTATCACACACCACTATTATTTCAAGAGGTTTTATTGTTTGATTGAGTATGCATTGCAACAAATCAACTAAATATTGTCTTCTTTCTTTAATTGTGGTTATTACTAAAGACGTGTCAAGAAAATTACTGATTTTACCATCTAATCTTTTTTCCATAGTAAAAAACATCCCAAGAGTGTTATATACTTCAATTAAAAGGTAGCTGTTTGGCAATATTGCTATGTTTTTTCAATGGTACAAAGCGTATTTAGTTTTGTGTAGTTTCTCACTAGGTCAAAAACCAAACAAAATGAATTTTTTCCCAAAAAATAACTCTTTAAGCAATGGGATTTATAAAATTAAAAGGAAAAATGCATTTATCCAGATAATCACATTAATTTTTTAAAAAAGTGGGCAGGCAAAAGTTGATTCATGTTAAAATCAACAATCTTATGTTTGGCTTATCCTAAACCCAACATAAAATTGAGCGGAATGGAATTCACCCTGCGAAGTCCATCCAAAAGTATATGATTCGGAAGATGAATCATATACCCACAGTTCAAAAACCATCCGAAAGAATGAGTTGGATACAGCAGGAATATCTACATCAAATACCTGATCGTTAATAATTAATTGTTTAAGAATTATTGAATTTTCTTGTGGACTTGCATCGACAACAGTCCATGAAAATGGCACTAATAAAGTATTATTAACCGGAAGTAGCAAAGGAAATTCAACTAAAGAGTCAAAAATAAGGGCCTCATTATGTTGATCAATTTCCAGACCTACACTGGAATTAACAAGTTTAACTTTGACAACAACATTTTGATCACTTCCCATATGGTTGTGAATAAAGATATACCAATTAAGTTGGGAACCTAGGATTAAAGTAGAGTTGTCGTTTGGATAATATGCTTCAGCTCGTTTATCTTTCCCCAGGAGACCAAATTCGAAGAACTGATCCTCATATTTTGGCCAAAAGCTAGCAATTAGCGCTACAGTAAGTGTCAGGCACAAAATAAACGCAAGTATAATAATAAATGGCTTGTATGTCTTAAAGCGCAATTTATCTCCTCAATTTAATTTTCTAACAATAAAAATAATTTAGATTCTAACCTTTCCATAATTTCCATGGGGCACAGCTTCTATCCCACATTTTTTCTAATTCATTTTTTTCATGAATTGTATCCATACACTGCCAGAAACCTTTGTGCTTAAATGCCATAAGTTGCCCATTTTTTGCCAAGTTCTCTAAAGGTTCTTTTTCCCATTGAGTATCATCGCCATCAATATAATCAAAAATTTCAGGTTCTAAGACGAAAAAAGCACCATTTATCCAAGCTTCATCCGCTAGCGATTTCTCTTTAAATTTTGTTACTGCATCTTTTTTTATAACAAGGTGACCGAACCTAGGTTTTGGTCTGACTGCAGTAACTGTTGCCAGTTTTCCATGTGAAAAATGAAAGTTGAGCAAATCCTGCAGATTAATATTTGCAACAGCGTCGCACCATGTTAACATGAAAGTGTGATCGTCTAACCATGGAGCTAGCCGCTTGATGCGACCACCAGTTTGCGTTTTTTGTCCAGTGTCAACTAAATGGACGGCCCAACCATCTTTATTCATATCACGAATAAAAAATTCTTTTTTATTCTTTTCAACTACTATATTTTTTTTCAAATTGAAGTAATCATTCATCCAAGACTTTATGTATTCGCCTTTATAGCCTAATGCTATTATGAATTCATTAAAACCAAAATAGGAATAATGAGTCATAATATGCCAAAGAATTGGGCGCCCTCCGATTTCTACCATAGGTTTTGGTTTAATGATAGTTTCCTCGGTAAGACGTGTGCCTAACCCTCCCGCAAGAATTGCAACTTTCATAAACTTTCACCTTAAATATTTGTAAACATTTAATGTTGCTTTTTTATGCATAAAAATTAATTATATGTGCTATTGCTGGAGAATTAATACATAGGAGCGCTAGCCTAACACCCATTAAGTTATATGATGATTTGTTAGTTTGTCCTAGCGCAATTGATTTTCTATCCATTTGTAGGTTTTATCGAGACCTTCTTCTAGTGAAACAATTGGTTTCCAGCCTAAAACTTTTGTAATTAATGTGAGATCTGCATTTCTGCCTCTAACACCTTGAGGCTTAGTGGGATCATGGATTTTTTCAATTTTTTTTCCAGATAGGTCTATTATAATATCAGCAAGTTCGTTGATAGTCACTAATCTATCAGATCCAATATTAAGGGGGTTAGGATAGTCAGATTCTATTAGTTGTTCGATTCCTCTAACACAGTCATCTACATAACAAAAAGACCTCGTCTGCTTTCCATCACCCCAGATCTCTAATTTCCCAGGGCTAGACACCTCAGCTACTTTTCTACATAAAGCGGCGGGAGCTTTTTCCCTTCCTCCCATGTATGTTCCTTCAGGTCCATAGATATTATGGAATCTTGCTATTCTAGTCGTTAAACCAAAATCTTCTGCATAGTCCAAACATAGCCGTTCAGAAAAGAGCTTTTCCCAGCCATACTCATTGTCTGGATCTGCGGGGTAAGCATCATCTTCTTTCAACGGAATAATTGCAGCGGATTCTTGTTTATACGTTGGATAGGCACATGCTGAGGAACTGAAAAAGAATCTGTCGACATTGCTTTTTCTTGCAGCTTCCAGCATGTTCACGTTTATTAGCACGTTGTCCCTGACAATTTCCGCTTTTACTTCTGTTATGTAGCCTATTCCGCCCATATTTGCTGCCAAGTTGTAGACTCTGTTCATTCCTTTTGTAATCTCGTAGCAAGAGTCAGCGTTTCTAAGATCGGTAGTAATATATTCATCTGCATAATTTGACATGTAATTGTCCCATTTGATGTCTACGGCTCTAACCCAATAGCCTTTATCCTGCAGATACCGACAAAGATGGGAACCAATAAAGCCACCAGCACCAGTTACAACAACTTTCATATTTCACATCACCTTAATTTTTATAATAATTTTTAGCATCTTCGGGTTGACGCAACTTTATCTATCTTATCATGCGTCTTCTTTATAAAAATGGTCTGGTATAAAGCCTTAAGCAAGCTGTATTCAAGTCCAAGAAACGTAATAGCAAGATTCCTCCGGATCACCAAAATGAACAGAAAAATTGAGCCGCCCGCTGCCCAGAGAATACTAGAAAGAAACAAATCAAAGAAGGGCATTATTGCCAAAATCATGAATGCCAGCATTATTGCTACAGGGGTTACTATTAGCATAGCAAAATTCATGGGCAATATTATGGAGCCATATTTTCCAAGTTCAGGCTTGAACATCAAATGCTTGAACCGCCACAGAACTTTGATTAAGTTTGCGGCTCTGATTGTCTTCTGTTTAACTAACCCATTGTGCGTGGATGGAGCATACTCATAAAATTTTACGTTTGGATCGTATACAACCTTGTAGCCCTTTTGTCTCACAAACAAGCCTACAGTGCTATCGAAGGTTTCGCCACAATTTTTTATGTCGCTAATCAAGTTTTTTCTTGTGGCAGTTGCTTCTCCCTTTATGAAGAATGTTGAGTCCATCTTAGTTTCTGCGGTTCGTTGAAAGTCCAAAAATTTAAGGTATAAACCTTCCGACTTGCCTCCACTTTCGTTTTTGTTCATGAGGACATCATTTCCGGTTACGACACCAACTTTTGGGTCACTAAAGTGAGAAATGAGATTGGGTATTGCTTCTGTATCAAGAAATGAGCCAGCGTCATTCAGGACGATTATTTCGCCATTTGCTTCTTGACAGCCCCTAATCATAGAGGGGCTATAGCCCATACGTTCTTTGAATCTAATCAAATGTATGTTAGGATATTTTTGGGCATATTCTCGGATTTTTTGTGGAGTTGAATCTTTGGAGTCGTCAACGAATATCAACTCAAGTTTATCTGAGGGATAGTTAGATGCGAGAACATTTTCAATTTTTTTGCTTATCACCTTCTCTTCATCATGTGTTGCAATTACAACGGATACAAGAGGCTGGATTGCAGTGTCCGTACCTGTTCCGTCTTTCTTCTGTTGCCTATGATAGTAAAGCAAAATTAATCCATATGATCCGAAGATAATAACAGGGATTGCCAGAGAAAAAAATAACAAAGTGTGCAGTATTTCTATCAATTTTGTCACCTTACAAATTTTCGTGGGAAAATACCGAATAGAAACGTAAAATAATCAAATGTTCTGTGCCTAGTTCATCTTTAACTAGTTAAAACTTTTTGTGAAGAAATTTGAATGTTTCTCGGGATTGATGCTCCTTTGATACACCCACTGCAACGCCTTTCAGATTAGGCAAAGTTTTCATGTAATCAACTGCTTCGTCAAGTTTGAGGTAGCCAGCCGCTAAAATGCTGAATGCAATTATAGTAGATTCTGGAATTTCAGCCAATGTTTTTTCGCATTTTTCTTTTGACGGAACCATTTGAAACCCTACTTTGTTGAAGGGTGCAGCAATCACAATTTTGCTAAAATCGATATTCCACTCTTTGAATTTGTTTACTAAATATTCGAAATTGCGCGTTTCAAAACCTGGTTTTATTTTGCGTTTAGAAAGGAAGTTAATATATGATTTGACTAGCCAGTCTGCATTCATAGATAGAAGCATATCAGTTACTACTTCGTGAAGCATAAGTGATGCAATATTCATTTGTTTTCCAGCTGACGATTTGATTCTGGAAAGTTCGTAAAGCAAATAAGTCTTCATCAAGCATTCTGGGTCCACACGTAAGATACCTTTTAGACCATTAAAAATGGCTCCCGAGTTTCCTAATAGCACTATCTTTTTGCCTAATTTTTTAACTAAACCAACAACTCCTAATTGTGTGGCAAGCCGGACATATTCGTAAGCATATGGGACAATAGCGTAAAGCTCTATAGGCTTGTCTCCTAATTTCTCAGCCATCATTTTTAGAGTTGCGAGAGTTGTCTCACTGACTGAAAACATGAAACCGTTAGCTCCATTAGAAATCGAAGACACAACTAACTTAGTAGCATGTTCTGTGAAGCGTATCTGTTCAGCTCTTGCTCTTGCTCTATCCTGTGATAGGTGACTTATACCATGAAAGGGGTTGTCGCCGACAAGCAGTAATCGTTCAATATTTTCAACCATTTACATCGCCTTCTTCTGGACTTGATCAATAATATAGTCAACTTTGGAAGCAGTTAGAAAATTGAGTTCTGTTTTGTTGCCGGATAAAACGGAATTAACAAAATATTCGTCTTCGCGATAAAATTCGGGTAGCCCAAGCATGAAATCGACGTTGTCAGAAAGGTCATGCCGATACCACTTTTTTGATTTTCCATTGAGCGTTAACTCGACTTTATCATCATTCACGTTGATGGTTCCCTTTTCTCCTCTGATTTCTATTCCAAAATGTGGCATACGATAATTATCCATGCACCACGAAACATCGAATCGACCAGCTAAATCAGATTGTTTAACTGTGAAATGTGCAGAATCCTCAGAACCTCCTTCACCATACGATTCAGTCTTTGCTGAAGTCACTTCAAAGTTGCCAAAGAAAAAAAATGCCAAATCAATGACGTGAGAACCCAAATCGTTGAGTACCCCTCCTCTTGAACCTGACACTTTGGAGCCTCTTTTGAGATCTACAAAATCAGATGAGTAAGCACATGCATAAAAAGACGATATCTCACCTAATGTTTCTTTGTCAAGCAAATTTTTGGCTTTCTGAAAAGTTACAGCAAACCGCCTCATGTAACCGACCATATTGACGCCTCCAGAATCCTCTGCAAGCTCACTCAACGCTTTCGCTTTGTCCCAATTGTCAGCAAGCGTTTTTTCCACAAACAGATTTCTAGTAATTTTGTTCAAGTATATAGAACGGACAACAGGATAATGCGCAGGTATCGGTGTTGTTATATAAGCACAATCAAAATCCAGCCCTAAGAGGTCCTCAACATTTTGTACTGTTCTAGATTCTTTAAACAGTTTCTTAACAAATTTTAGAAGTAAAGAGCTTTTGTCACACAAAGCTACAACCTGTACATTGGGCATCATATTCAAGATACTTGCATGAAGCAAACCCATTTTTCCTAATCCAATAACAGCAACTCTAAGACGGGGCATACTCAAACTCTCCAAATAGGCTCAATAATTAGACAAAGAATAACCGGTAGCTACTATAGGCTTTTTTAATGCAGCATATTCAGAAATCTTTGTCGAATCCTTATCATTATAAAAATGTGTAGGAAACCCATGGGTCCTAAGAACTACACAAACATCTGCACAGTTAATTTAATTTGCGACATCAGCTAAATAATTACTAGCAACATTCAAATTCTGCAACAAAACTGAAACATTCACGGATACTCGCTCAACATCCAAAACAGTTTCATAAGCAGAAACTAATACATCCTCTTGAGTCAGCAATGGAAAAATCAAGTACATCTAAACGTGATGCATTAATAGGTATAAAAGACAAAAAACAAAAATGCAAACAATTTCGACTTTAATAACAAAATTTTTTACTTCAGCTTTAGATATTTTTTTGGATATCAACAGTAGACTTTAATATTTGATTATTAGGACACATTTCATTCAATTTTAGACGCTGTTCTTTAATGTGATCTAAATGTTTGCTTATGCGCTTAGAAGAAGTGACATATTCTTCAAATTTAACCAAAAATAATTTGCCTTTTGGGGTAAGTTCATAATTACTTCCATTTTTGCTTACAAGTAATCCTGCATCAAGAACGTCATTCAAATATTGAGTCAAAAGTTTATAACTCAAATACGCTTGATACATAATCTGAGTTTTTTTGGCACCCTCATTATCATTAACTACAGAAAGAATTTTTGCTAATATTTTTAGACGACTTCTATGTTTACCCATTTTGGTCACACAAAAACGATTCAATAAAACGAAAAAATATTCAAAGTATTAATTATAGGACTTTAAAAAATTAGATTATGCCACCCACTGACAAATCTCTCCTGATTGGAGCAGATAAGAATCACATTTTAAGGGGTTTCATCTTTTAACAGGATATTGCATGATAAATATATAAACAATAAGGAAATGATTTTATAGAAAAAAAATACAGAATTAAACTCTATGGCACACAATATTTAGGCGGCAGATTACAGTAATAATTGTCCAGAGGGGGTACTCGAAACCATTTTTCCATCATCAATAACTAAGGTTCCATTCACAAAAGTCTTTATGGGTTTACCTTTAAGCGTCATCTTATCAAAAGGAGAATATTTTGCTTTTGAAAAAAACAAGGAAGAATCTATAATATTTTTTTTATTCATATCTACTACTACAAGATCGGCCCAGTTTTTCTCGGCTAAAGATCCTCTATCAAATAAATTATAAAGCAACGCAGGACGCTCAGATGTACTTTGAACAACTTCTGGCAGAGACATTTTTCCTTTGCTTACTTGATCTAAAAGAATAGACAATGTAGTTTCTAATCCAGGTACACCAGGTGCAACATCCCATATTGAATCAGCTGTTTTTTCAT
>JAFGPP010000024.1 GCA_016936135.1 Thermoplasmatota archaeon | reverse complement strand
TAAATTATAAATATTTTTTAACAAATTGGTAAGAAAAAGTCAAAAATTGATTTTTTACTCCTAAACCCATTAATTTAATAAATAAGTATTCATTCACGGAAAAAGATGTCATTGTTGGAACCATTATTATTTTTGCTAATACTCGTTCTTGCTTATTCAATCATTGTGTTTGTTTTGCATAAAATGAAAATCCTAGAGAAATATAGCATTTCATTTTATGGTCCGGCTTTGTTACTAAGGACCAAAAAAGGAAGGAATTTCTTAAAAAAATTAGCCAGTGTAAAACGATTCTGGCATTGCTTTGGCAATTTCGGGATATTATTTTGTTTCTTAATGATGTTTTTGGTTGTTGCTTTATTGATATTTAACACTTGGGCTGTTTTAGGATTTACAGCCGAACAAAAGCAGGCATTACCAGGAATTGAGTTTGCACTGGTCATACCCGGTTTAAATCCGATACTGCCTCTAGATTACATTGTGTATATACTCTTGGCTTTAGTTATTGCTGTTATTGTGCATGAATTTTCTCATGGTATTTTAACTATTGCTGGAGATTTGAAAGTCAAGTCGCTGGGTATCCTTTATCTCATAATTCCATTAGGTGCATTTTGCGAACCTGATGAAGAACAACTTAGGAAAACAAAAACTTCCAATAGGATGAGAGTTTATTCTGCTGGACCAACATCAAATTTCGTTGTTGTACTAATAAGCATGTTACTTCTCTCATTTGTTTTAATGCCGGCGGTTAATAATGCAGCTGAAGGGGTTGGAATAATTGCTATTGCTGATGATGCACCTGCAGATGATATCGGTATGAAAACGGGAATGATTCTAACTCATCTGAATGATTCGAAAATCGATTCAATCTATGATTTTGTTATAGTCATGAATTCTACGAGGGCAAATCAAACAATTAATATCTCCTATGCTTCAGGAAAACAAATTTTCACAAAAACGGTGGTTTTATCTGATAAGTATGAAGAGTATGCAATTCGATTTCCAAATCAGAATAATGTATCTTATATGGGAAAAGGCTACCTTGGAGTGGGGCTTAACCCTTACATTGATTTTTTACCAGTTTTGAAGAATCCTTTGGGCAATTTTCCAAATAATCTTCTGCTGTTTTATATTATACCCTTGCTTGGGTTGGAAGGATACAATCCAATATTTGCACCTTTTACAAATTCATATGTTATATCTGGGCCGCTGGGGGCTATTCCACAAGATTTATTTTGGGGGATTGTAAATGCCCTTTATTGGGTTTTTTGGTTAAATCTGGCTGTTGCGTTATTTAACGTTCTTCCTATGATTCCATTGGATGGCGGTTTTTTATTTAGTGATGGCATAGGCTCAATTTTGAAAAAAATTAAGGGCAATATTTCTGATGAAACAAAAGATAAAATCAAAAAGAATGTTACAACCTTTACATCTCTGGTGATTCTGGTAATAGTCTTATTTCCATGGCTAATAAAGTATTTTTAGAAAGGTAATCTACTAGATTTTAGGAGTCTTCAATATTTACTCGGCATGGTGAAGGTATCTTTATGCCTGCCTTGCGAAGTGCATTTTTAGATGGTTCAATGTATTGAGGTAAAGTCTCTAGGGTTACGATTGCTTGATTTGCTTTCACTCTAGCAGCTATGGATACGATTTTACCAAAAGATGCTCTCATACCTTGGGAAACACGGTCTGCCCCTGCGCCTGTTGCCTGTTTGTTTTCTCGTAAAACGTTGTGGGGATAAACTCTTACCGTCATTCTAAAATTTGTTGGCCCAATTTTTTTTTCAAGAAATCTGTTTGCTGTAACACGAGCTGCTTCCAAAGCATTGTGTCTAATCTGACATTGTTCAGTTGAAATCAATGAAAGTTTCACTGGAAAATTTGCTGTCCTGTTTCCTGATACAAACTGGGTAATACGAATGCTTGGAATTCCGCCCATATATTCTTTTCTTGTAGTAGCTTGTCCTCTTATTTGTCTGTACATTACTCCTGGTTTTCGTGCCACTGTTACACATCCTTTATATTGACAGGTAGAAAAACCAAAATAGATAAGATATTTATAATTCTTTTTACTAAATATTTTTTAAGAGAAAAAGAAATTTACATAGCCTTTAGTCAGTCCATCTGGGTTTTACCCAAGATTCCATAAATCTCTCGGTTAATTCTGGTTTTGATCTTCCAATATCTGCTATGGTTATGATTCCTACAAGAGAATTATCAGATATTACAGGAAGTTTTTTTATTTTATATTTATTCATCTCTTCTATTGCTTTTTCGATATTATCTAAGGGATGAATTGATTTAATGTCAGATGACATGATTTCTTTAATTTTTGTTTTTTCAGGGTCTCTGGCTTGGCACACAGCTCTTTCAATTATGTCACGTTCTGTAACTATTCCCACACATTGTTCATTTTCAGTTACAATCAGGCAACCTATTTTTTTATCACGATATTTTAGACATGCGTTTAATACAGTATTATTACTATCTATTGAAACAACTCCTTTAGTCATGATTTCTCCGACTAGCATATTTCAATGACTCCAAATAGTAGGTAAATTGTTTAATTAAATAAAGTTTTTTAGAAAGATCTAAGATAATTTCCCATTAGCAATTTACAATTAGGCAAATACTTTTAATATAGTAATAATTCCCAAGCACATGGAGTATCCACTCTATCAAGCAAAAAAAGAAATTATTAAAATTTTAAGTAGTACATTAGTTAAACTTGGACTTACTTGTGAAATAAAATTGGAAAAACCACCTGAAGAAATGGGGGATTTTGCCTTTCCTTGCTTTTCTTTGGCCTCTCAAGCTAAAAAATCACCAGTATCAATTGCGGAGGAAATTGTATCGCATCTTTCCTTGAGTGGTTGGATTAAAAATATTGAATCAAAATCAGGTTATGTTAATTTTATCATCGATAGAAAAAAATTATCTGTTCAAACTCTTAATCTTGTAATCCAAAATAAAGACTCATATGGTTTTTTAGAAAAGAAAAAAACAAGAGTAATTGTAGAACACACTTCTGCAAATCCCAATGGACCGCTACATGTTGGAAGGGCAAGAAATCCGATAATTGGAGATACGATTGCTAGATTATTGAAAGCCGCCGGTTACCAGGTAAAATCTCAGTTTTACCTAGATGATATGGGAAAACAGGTCGCAATTCTTACTTGGGGTCTTGAAAATTTAACCAAGAAGGATGTACCCGATTCTGATTATTATAAACTTTACAAAAAGGAAGACCATCGTTTGGTCGGTTACTATCAAATTGCAAATGCTAGGATGAATGAGGATAAAAATATTGAAGAAGAAATCCAGTCATTGATAAGAAAAAGTGAACTTGGAGATATTCCGACTCTTAAAAAAATGGAACAAGCCTATCTTCCAGCACTTGATGGCATAAAAGAAAGTCTGAACCGCATTAACGTAGAAATTGACGAGTTCATTCCGGAATCCATGTTTGTAAAAAATAAAAGTGCTGATGATGTTGTAAATAAATTAAAACAATCTAAGATTTCTGGTGAAGAGGATGGGGCTTATTATCTGGATTTAGAATCATTTGGGGTTAAAGGAAGAAGTACTAAATTTTTCTTCAAAAGAAAGGATGGAACGACCCTATATGCAACAAGAGATATTGCGTATCACATGTGGAAGGTAAAAAATGCAGACATGCTTGTTAATATTCTTGGAGAAGATCATAAACTTGAATCAAGACAGGTGGAAATTGCCCTGCAAATAATGGGTGCAGAGCATCTTCCAAAAGTTATCTTTTATTCCTTTGTTTCCTTGCCCGAAGGAAAGATGTCGACTAGACGTGGAAGAGTGGTATACCTAGATGATTTAATCAAAGAATGTATTGATAGAGCTGCAAAGGAAGTTAAAAAAAGAAGAGGGCGTGAGTTATCCGAAGAAAAGATTCGAAATATTGCTGAGACCGTTGGAATTGGCGCTCTTAGGTACAACATTATAAAAGTACAGCCAGAAAAAGACATAGTATTCAAATGGGAAGAAGCACTTAATTTTGAAGGAAATGCAGCCCCGTTTATTCAGTACTCACATGCCAGGGCATGTAGTATTCTTTCAAAAAACCCAGGTAAGTTTGAAAAATTTGACGCCTCTTTACTAAATCATCCTTCGGAAATAAATCTAATAATGAATATTGCTCAATTTCCAATTGTTGTTGAGGATGCAAGTGAAGGATTTAAACCCCATTTAATGTCTTTATACCTGTTTGACTTGGCATCATCATTTAATGAGTTTTATCGGGACTGTCCTGTTTTACAGGAAGAAAATCAAAAACTTAGAAATGCACGTATTGTTCTTGTTGATGCTGCAAGAGTTGTTATTAAAACAGGTTTAAATCTTCTCGGAATTGTAGCTCCCGAGGAAATGTAAATGGATTATAAAGAGATAAGAGTTTCAGAATTAATTACAAGAATAACTAAAAAAGACACTCTTTTTTGTGGTGATTTCACAATAGATCCTTACCAATACTGTGAATTTTCATGCAACTATTGTGATTCCTCATTTTCAGATAGTATTAAAATAAAAACCAATGCCGCCGAGATACTTAGAAATGAACTTGAAAACCTAGAGATGGGAAGAATAATTGTCGGTTCTGTGCACGATCCTTATCAAGATGCTGAGAAAAAATACCAGCTTGCAAGAAAACTACTTTCAGTTATTTTGGAATTTGATTTTCCCTGTCATATCCTTACAAAATCCCCGCTGGTTCTTAGAGATCTTGATATATTAAAAGATTTGAAAGACTGCATAGTAACAATTAGTGTTTGCTCTTTAAAAGAATCAGTTTATTCGATTTTTGAACCTAATGTTTCTTTACCCCTTCAACGTTTAAATGTAATAAAAACCCTCTCAGAAAACGGCATAGTTTCAGGTCTAGCCATAATTCCAGTTCTTCCATATTTTGTCGATGATGAGTTGGAAAAAATCATCAAATGCGCAAGAAATTATAACGCTTTGTACGTCCTTTCTAGGTCTCTAGAGTTAAAAGGAGATCAAAGAGATGTATTTCTTAAATTGATTGATAAAATTAATTCAAATCTTTTGTCAAAATATCAGAAATTATATTGGGAGAATTACTTGCCAGATCATAATTACACATTAAAAATTAAAAATAAAATTGATGAAATCTGT
>JAFGPP010000142.1 GCA_016936135.1 Thermoplasmatota archaeon | reverse complement strand
TTCACCATTCACCATTCACCATTCACCATTCACCATTCACCATTCACCATTCACCATTCACCATTCGCCATTCGCCATTCGCCATTCACCATTCGCCATTCACCATTCACCATTCACCATTCACCAGACCGCGTTTGCGCTCTAATTCACCGCTCCTCAAAAAAAATCTTGGAATTCGTTGATTATGCTTGAATTAAATAAAAAATTATTGCAGAATTGTTCTTAAGATATTTATAAAGTGCGAAAAGTGAAAATAAGCTGTTGAAAAAGACAGACATAGGGCTATTTATGAGATCAATAGTATACATGTTCCTGATTGTTGGTGCCATGGTGTTTCTAAATGGACTCCAAGCACAAATTCCGTCATCAATTGCCCCCGGCGACATGGCTAAATATGAACAAATGGCCAAAGAGAGAGGATATACGGAATCGGATCTTAACAGTGCCAGACAGAAATATGGTGCACATAACCAGGCCGGACAGGGAATGCTGCTGGATGTAAAAAAAATTACTGCCGGTGATGTAACTGACTCCACAATTGATGAAGATATATTGAATGATACAGCCAATCATGAGGTACTCAATACTATCAGCAACACAATCCAGGGACTTCAATTTTTTGGATATGATATATTTTCTAAAATCCCCGACGCTTTTAAGCCCAATGCTATTGGTCCTGTTGATCCGGGATATCTGGTCGGGCCCGGAGATGTTCTCAGATTGTCGGTATGGGGACAGGCGGAATTTCAGTATGAATTAACAGTAAGTAAAGAGGGAAAAATATTCATTCCGGTAATCGGACAGGTATATGTCACCGGGGTCCCCTTCGAAACACTCCAGGAAAAAATTAAATCCCTGTTATCAAAAAACTACTCCGGACTTGCGACAACACCGCAACACACCTTTATGGATCTGACCGTAGCTAAATTGAGACCGGTACGTATCTTCATCATGGGAGAGGTGAAACAACCGGGGGGCTATACGGTTTCCAGTTATGCGACCGCATTTAACGCGCTGTACAGTATTGGCGGTCCTCTTGACAGAGGATCCCTCAGAAATATAACAGTCATTCGCAATGGAAAAGAGATCGCGAATGTAGATATATACGATTACCTGCTTGGCGGCCGGTGCACCACTGATGTACGTCTGCAAAATAATGATGTGGTGTTTATTCCTCCAAGAGGAAAAACTGTGGCGATTACGGGTTCGGTTTTCCGCCCCGCTTATTATGAACTTAACAATAAAGATAATCTCAATTCACTCCTTACCTACTGCGGCGGAATATCATCATTAACAAATATCGATCGTGCCCAACTGTATCGGGTATTACCATTTGATATGCGTGAAGGAGTACTGTCACTTTCCCGTATCACCGATATAGATCTTAAAAACTATCTTCTTAAGAAACAGGATTTTACCCTTTACGATAAGGATTCAATTGCGTTAACACCTCTGTATAATGACATGAAAAACCAGGTGACCCTGTCAGGTGCGGTAATGTATCCCGGAGCGTATCAGAGTGATACCCTCACCCTTGCAGATCTGATATTCAAATATGGAAAATTAATCGATGAAAAATCTTTTACAGTACGTGCTGATCTGTTCAGATTGAATGATGACCTTGTTACAAAAAAAGTGTTTCCAATCGACCTCCAGCGACTGCAGAATGATCCCTCGTTTAATCAGAAACTGCTGCCAGGAGATTCGGTACTTGTTTACAACAAAGAAGTTGAAAGACCGTTTGATCTTTTTGTCTCAGTTGAAGGTGAGGTCAACAAACCGGGCAGTTATACAATGAGTACCAATATGACTGTTGCTGATGCAATCATTCTCGCAGGTGGATTTGCAAGAAGGGCTTATCGTAATAGTGTCGATGTCTATCGACATAACAACTCCAGTGTCGACTCGCTGTGTGATATATTTCAGGTCAGTTTACCCGATTCGTTTAGCTATCTTGATGAAAATGTACGTTCCTTCAGGCTTAAAGACAGAGACAGAATTGTAATCCGTGTCAATCCCGAATACAATGAAATAGCTATGGTAAAGATAAGCGGTCAGGTACGATATCAGGGAAATTATGCACTGATCAGCCGCTCTGAAAAAATTATCAGAATTATTGACCAGGCAGGCGGACTGATGCCGGATGCGTATCTCAGAGGAGCAAAGGTTTTCCGCGAAGGCACCAGGCTTATTTGTGATCTTGACAAAGCTTATTACGGTAAAGATGAACGCGAAAATGTCCTGGTGAAAGATGGAGACAGCATTTTTATTCCGAAACAGCCCAATACGATTTCTGTTGCAGGAAATGTTAACAATCCCGGACTGTTCAGTTTTGTCGAGAACTCGAACCTTAGAAATTATATAGGAAAAGCGGGAGGAGTACAGGACAGTACAGAAATGTATCTGTTAACAGGCCCCAACGGTGAAACAAAAAAGATTCGACACTTTATTAAAGGCCCCAGAATAAAGGATGGTTCCAGTATCGTTGTGACAAAGAAAAAGGCAGTTGATCAGAGTAATAAAAAACAGGGGCCTACGGTGGCTGAAGTGATACGTGATACTCTGGCGATTATTACCAGTGCGGTGACTATTATTGCGCTGGCGGTGCAGTTGAGGAACTGATACTATTTTTTTTTGTAAATTTTATTTGAGAGTTCTCTCGATTAAGGCCAGTAAAGTAGAATTTTTTTGAAAGCGAATTTTTTGTGCTCTTACCATTCTCATTAGAGTGCAATATGGTGTTTTGGAACGAAAAAATATTATGAAAGATTTTTTATTTAATAGACTTCAAATTGTTTTTTATTTAATATACAATCCAATGGGTATATATGTCTGATTTTAATGAGAATGGTGATGAAATAACAGTTAAAAGTATTATTGTATTTGTTTTCGACTATAGAGTCCCTATTTCACTTTTTATCCTAATAGGTATCATTTTAAGTTTGATTATAGCATTCAAAATACCACCAGTTTACATGTCGAATTCTAAATTGATTACACGAACAACTGGAAATAAGACATCACAGGCTTCAATGCTAGCAGCTATGGCAGGTATTTCAATTGGTGGTAACCAGAATACAGATCCATCTGGTTATCTTGACCAAGTTATACAAGATGAAAACTTTTTAAAAAAAATAATTAATAAAAAATGGCATTTTAAAGGTGATTCAGTTCTGCTTGATGAAATTTGGAAAATCAATCCTGATACAAATAGTATAGATTGGGAATACCGTTATTATAAAAGAAAATTAGATAAAATTCGAAAAGGGAAATTAATAAAAATTACTCAGGATATGAAAAATGGTGTCTTAACGCTTTCAACACTATTTGTAGAACCACAATTGTCATATGATATTAATATGTTTACGATCCAACTTTTAGCTGATTATATACGCAATCAAATTAGGTTTCAAGCAAAAGAGAAACGCTTATTTATTCAGGATAGGTTGAAAGAAGTCAAATCTGAGCTTGAAAATGCAGAAAACGCTTATGCTATTTTTCAAGAAAGTAACATTTTCGTATCCTCTGCAAAACTTGAACTGGAATCTGTAAGGCTTCAGCGACAAGTTACAATTAATCAAGGCATTTACTTGGAATTACAAAAACAGTATGAACAGGCCAGGATTGATGAAGAAAATGATCAGACTTTATTAGATGTCATAAAGAATCCGGAAATTCCTATTGACAGGGAAAAACCCAAAAGAGGGAAAATTATTGTAATAGGTACCTTATTTGGTTTTTTGATTGGGATAGTATTTTCATTAGTCTGGCAATGGATGGTGATCAATTTCTTTAAAAGTGATTATAATTGCAGAGTAAAGGAAAATCGTGATTAATCTAAGATGTCCAAAATGTGAAAAAGTAATTAGAAATAATGTAACTGAAGTACATTCGTGTTATGGCCGACCAATTTTGCAAAGGAGCCGTATCCTTGATTTTGCAATCGATGATCACTACTGGAACCAAATTCCTCGTGAAAAAATGCCAGAATTAAGATCACTTGCTCGAACAGAAGGGTGTAAAATTGCTCTTGAAAAGTATTTAAGACCATTTTCCGACGAATATACTTTAAATTATGCATGGGATGAAAGGCGAGCAGATTGGTATCCATTATGTTCCTTACCAGAAAAACCGGTTATTGTTGATATTGGAGCTGGTTGGGGTGCGATTAGCAATGCTCTTGCAAGATTGAACGGAGAAGTTTTTTCCTTAGATAGTAATATTGAAACTTTGGAATTTATTACAATTAGAGCGCAGGAGAATAAATTCTCGAATATTAAATGTGTCCATGTTGACCCGCTTGAAAAAACACAGCTACCTTTTAATGATAACACGGCAGATCTTGTCGTGATGAATGGTGTTTTGGAGTGGGTAGGTATGGCGGTCGATGAACAAGATCCAATGATTTATCAAAAAAAAACGTTGTCTGAAATTTCACGGGTTTTAAAGAAGGGAGGTTCTCTATATATTGGAATAGAATCCAGATTCGGTTTTTTATACTGGTTTGGCAAACACGACCATAGGGGAACTCGTTTTACTTCTATACTCCCGAGAAAAGTTGCGTCTATAATTACAAAAAGAAAAAATTTAGGTGAGTATAGGACATATACACATAGTGCACGTATGCTTAAAAAAATGTTAATTAATTCAGGTTTCGAGTCGGTACAGTTTTATACACCTTTTCCAGAATATAGAAACCCTAAAAGAATTGTTCCAATTGACAAGGCTTCTGTTTTTAGGTCTGGTTTATTCAAAACAGGTATTTCTAAAAAACAAGCTTATTTATTATTCTTAGCAAGTTTTTTTGGATTACATAAATATTTGGTTAATGATTACAGCATTGTTGCTCGTAAATGAAAATAAACGTATCCATTTATGTTCATTTTTTAATATTATGAATCTTGATGAAATTTCATTACAAATAAAAAAATGTGTAAAATTTGAATATTGGAAACCTATTGGAAGAAAATCTTCTCAGCAACCACATGTCTGGTTCTTACAAGAAGGAAATGAAATTAAATATGTTTTAAAAATCGCTGCACCCATTACTGCATCAAAGCTTCTCTTAAAACACGAAATTGAATTGTATTCAAAAATATACTCTGGGTTAAGCCACAAAAGTGCTATCTCTTTATTACCAGAATTGGTAACTACTGGATTTTATAATGATTTACCATTTTTAGTTCTTACCTATAGTAATTTTACGCCTGCTGAAAAATGGATCGGACATTTCATGAAGTTCAAAATGTATTCACTCGTAAATAAATGGCAAAAGATAATTTTGGAAAAGTTGGTAATATTACAAGCAGACTCCTCAATAAGATCACTATTAGGAATAAAAAAAGAAGAATATTTAACACATAATGATTTTAATTATTTCAACATTTTGGGTATTAATAGAAATGTAACTATAATCGATTGGGAAAGCTGGTCAACAGCAGACGTTAATTATTACGATGCCTACCATTTGCTTGTTACTCCTACATTAATAGGGACGACTGCTTATTGCTGTGGAGAAAATTTTGTTCATCACTGGGTTAAAAGATCAACTTACTGCGAAATGTCAGTTTTATTATTAAAGGAAATTATAGGTGTAGTTGATTGGGAGCACAAAATGGAAAAATATTTAATACAACAGTGTTCACTTCCAAATTCAACTGAGATCTTAAATAAGTTTGAGACGTGCCTCACTCTTTGGAGAAGTAGATGATTAGTTTTATCCCAAAGAGGTATATTACAAATATATCAACATTTCTTTCGACGTCTCTAATATCACAAATTTGTTATTTGCTACAAGGCTTAATAATTGTAAAAATAGTACCACCTTCAATAATGGGACTATGGATAAGTATGCAATTGTTACAGACCTATGGTAATCACTTGCATTTAGGTATAACGAATTCAGTAAATAGACAAGTACCATTTTATATTGGAGTTGGTGATAGAAAAAAGGCAAAAATGATAGAAAGCAATGGAAAAACAGTTTTGATATTGTTAAGTACATTGATTGTTGTATGCACTGTTATATTGTATTTTATTTTAACGGTCCAAAAAAATATTCGTGATGGAATACTATTAATTGTTTTAGCTACGGTTTTGAATATAAATGTAGATTTTTACATTGGTTTATTTAAGGCTCGTGAACAATTTAAATTTGCAAGTACAGTAAATTTATTGAGAGCAATTTTAATGCTTTCTGGCTTGTTTTTAGTTTATCGTTTTTCCTTTTATGGCTTATGTTGGAGAGGATTAATTGTATCATTTGTACCTTTACTTATTTGCCTGTCTTTTGATAAATGGAACTTCAAATTTGAGTTTGATATTAACATTATAAAAGAGCTTTTTCAAATCGGAATACCAATTGCAGTTCTTAGCTATGTAATTGTAATGTATTCATCTTTAGATAGAATTATCATTCTGTCATTTTTAGGCAGGCAGCAATTAGGGTATTATGCATTAAATATTGCAATCTCAGGAGCTCTAATGGTTTTTCCTTCAACTATTGGACAGGTATTTTACCCTCAAATGGTAAAGGAGTACGGTAATAATAATAATTCAAAACATATTTTTTTAATATGTATGAAAACTTCATTTGTAGGCTTTATTCTGACTGTTTTCGCAGGATTAAGTGTTTACTGTATTCTACCATGGGTTGTAAATACTTTTTTTTTAGAATATTTGCCAGGTTTGCCAGCCACTCTTGTTGCTATATCTGCATATTCTATACTGGGATTGTCAGCTGGACCTAATTACTATTTAATTGCTACCGTGCAGAAAAAACGCCAAATGATTATTATAATAATTGCAACTATATCGCAGGTTGTTTTTGGTTATATATTGGCTCCACATGGACTCGTTGGAATTGCATGGTCTATTGTAATATCATCAGTAATATATGTTTTCGGTTTGTGGTCAGTAGTAATTAAAAATTTTTCAAAAAAAACCTTAACTACATAAATATAACTATGCCAAAGAAAATAATTGTATCAGGATGTGAATTTCATTCTTATGTGTACCAGTTGGTTAAAGGAGCACAAGATGCAGGATACATTGCTAAACAGCACTATTTTTTATTGGGACATGATGGTTCTTTAATTTCAATACTTCAACATTATTCACGTGTTCTATTTAAGGTTGACCAGAAAAAAAGGTATTCAGAAAGTCTTGAAAAGATAATGGAAAAAGAGTGTCCTGACATACTATTAATTATCAAAGGTGATTTGTTATTACAAGATTCTTTAAAAAATATACGAAAAACATTGCCAAACTTAAAAATAGTATTATGGTTGTTGGACAGCATTAAAAATATCGACTTATATAACAGTATCTTTGAAGATATTGATATAGTGGCATTCTTCGAAAAGTCAGATTTAGATTCAGAGACCTCAAAAATAATTAAAAGAAAAAAATATTTACCTATGGCATACGATCCCCTTGTATACTATCCAATGAATCTTGAAAAAAAATATGATGTAACTTTTTGTGGAGCATTGTATCCAAATCGAATTCCAATACTTCGTTATCTTTCTGAAAAAGGTAGCAAATATAAATGGAGGATTGGTATTGTAGGTTGTGCCTATCGAATGCTTCCTTTTTCACGATTTAACTTTTCTAGGAAAGAGCCATTAATTTATAGAAACATTATTGCACGATGCTTATCTCCAGCACAAGTTAATCAGCTTTACAATCAAAGCGTAGCTGTGTTAAATATTCATCATGATCAAAATATTTTAAGTTACAATCCAAGAACTATTGAAATATTAGGCTCAGGGTCTTGCCAATTATTAGATCATAAGTCAGCATTAGATGGTACATTTCCAAACCGAGAATGTGTGATGTATTATGAAAAAGCTGAAGATCTAGTACAAAAATTATTGGAATTATTTAAGTCTGATAAATTAAGAGAAACATTGAGAAGAAATGCTGTTCAACATGTAAAGAAACATACGTTTGAAGTGCGAATATCTGAACTAATCAATGAATTGAATTAAAGAAAACTTAAAAATGTTATATAGCAAAGGTTTTATTGGTTCTCAACTTTTTTTTTCAATAGTAAAAAATAGGTATATTCCTTGTTTTTTACTTTTTACAGTGTCATTTTTCAGTCCCTGGGGTTCTGGGATGCAAAATCATGGCCCTTTTGATTTTTCAAAAATATTTATTTTCTTTTCATTTTTAATAATTGTTTATTGGTTGTTATTTACTAAAAACAAGTTTAATACCTATCCACGATTTTTAAATTTTTTTAACTTCTTCGTTTTAATCCACACAATGATCGTTTATTTGGTACTATATCCAAACGAATTAACTTTTGGGTATGTTGGGGAGTCGCATTTGCAAAGTGGGTTTATTAAGGTAAAAGAAGCACCAGGAATGTTCTTAGTTCGTTACTTTTCATTTATGACATTTGGATATGCAATATCTAAATTGGTTTACGACAAAAAGAGATTTACAATCGTAGCCATAGCTTTGGGTTTTGGTTTGGCTTGCGTCATGCTAATTGGAGGTTATAAAGCTGTCTATTCAAATTTTGTAGAAATTAGATTTTCAGGAGGATTTTTAGATCCTAATGCATTTGGTATTTTGACAGTTACAACTCTTTTATTAAACATTTGTGTACTATTTGAAAAAAAAAATGGTAAGTGGATTAGACGATTGAGTATCTTACCAATTATTTTTGGAGTTATAGGAACTCTATTTAGTGGTTCTCGAGGTGCATTCCTTGGTCTAATTTGTGGAATTATATTCTTTTTTGTTTTTCTTAAAAAGCTTAATATACTTTTGCAAACATTTGTCCTTATTTTTACTATTGCTATATTATTAAATTATTATTTACCACCTTATATATATGAGATGGTAACTGTCCGTGCAAGCATTGAAAAAGTTAAAGATGATAAAGGTGCAGGAAGATTGGACGTTTGGAAAGATTATCTGCTTCAATTTTCAAAATATGGATTGACAGGAGTTGGATTGAATAGATCTAGAGAAGCAATAAAAGATACATACTCTCACAGATTTTCTGTTACACACAATCATTATTTAGCACAAATAGTTGAATTTGGTATCGCCGGAATTATTCTATTCGTTATTGGAATAGCAGAATTATTAATGGGTTTATTAGCAAAAAACAGAAACAAAAATAACACTGATACAATATTTATATCAGCATTACTATTTAGTATGCTGATTATGGTTTTTTTTATTAACCCAGAGGGGCAACGTGAATATTGGCTTGTTTTAGGTATATGTTGTGGTAGGCTTTCTTCTAACTACCAATGCGAAACCAATAACAAGCTTGGTAGTAATGTTATATATTAATAAACAATAATCACCTCAGAAAAGGTAAACTAATATGGAAAACAGAAAAAGTGTTGATGTGATTATAATTGGGTTTAATGAAGAAAAACAAATTGCCAAATGTCTTATATCTGTAGTAAATGCAATTGAGATTTTAAAATCCAAAACAGAATATTTAACAAGCGTTATTTATGTAGACAGCCATTCTACGGACAATACTGTAAAAATAGCTGAAGAATTAGGAATAAATGTTATTCTTGCACCCACAGATTATCATACTGCTGCAAACGGACGTAATTGTGGTTTGTCCCATACAAAAGGTACATATGTAATGTTTTTAGATGCTGATATGGAGATTTATCCAGATTGGCTTGTAGAGGGATTACACTTTTTAAATACAAATCCAGATGCTGCTGGTGTCGGTGGTATAAGAAATGATAGAAGGTTAGTTGGTAAAAATGTTAAAAATATTAATAATTATTATTCGATTAAAAAAGAAATTGAATTAGCCAGAGGTAGAATTGGTGGCGCATTTCTTTTTAGAAGAAATGCATTGGAAACGGTTGGTGGTTTTGAATCTGTTTTGCCAGTAAATGAAGAAGTGTATTTATATTGTAAATTAAAAGAAATAAATTTGGAATTATACAGAATAGCACACCCTATGGCTATACATTGGGATTGCAAAATTAATAACAGAAAAGAAATATTAAAAAAGTTTTTTTTCAACAAGAACTTAATGATATCGGGTTTATTATTAAGGAAAAGCATAAAATCAAAGAGTAGATTTACAATTCTTATTTTTTATTATAAAGAAATAATTTATTACTTACTGTTTATAGTTTTGCTACTACTTTTCAATTCAATTTGTTTTCTAAAACCTGATGAAAAATTTAACTATGCAAATATTTTATTGATATTTAGCTATATATGTTTTGAAATATATTTAAAAAAGAGTCCACTACGCGGATTCGCTGCTATTATGCTTAACGGTTTATATTTAACATATATGCTTATTGGTTTTGTGTTTGAAATACCTAAGGTCAATTTTGTTAGGAAAAAAGAAAGATAATTAAAAGTTATGATCTAAAAATTGAAAGATGATTTTTTTTGAATGAATAAAATTGATATATCAGTAATAATTGTTGCAAGAAATTCTGAAGTACATATTGAAAAATGTATCGAGTCTATACTATTACAATTTGATGAAAAATCACATTGGGAACTTATAATAGTAGATGGAATGTCAAATGATCGAACACTTGAAAAGTGTAAAATATTACTTTCGAAGAAAAAAATAAAATACATTGTAATTAATAATCCTCAAAAAACCTTAGCATCAGGTTGGAATATCGGAATTAAAAATTCAAACGGAAGTTATATAATACGCCCAGATGCTCATTCAACTCTACAAAAAGGATATTTAAATATTGGCATAAATATTTTGAAGAAAATGAAAGATGTAACTGTAGTTGGTGGACTTTTAGAGACTAAAGCGGCCGGATTCTGGGGCAAAATTATAAAAGAAGCATTATCATCTAAAGTCGGGGTAGGAAATTCTCGCTTCCGTACAGGTTCTACAAGTGGATATGTTGATACGGCAGTTTATGGAATATACAGAAGTGAAATTTTTAAAAAGGTTGGTTTGTTCAATGAATCGTTAATAAGACACCAGGATAATGAGATGCATAAAAGAATTACTAAAATGGGAGGAAAATTCTATTTATGTAAGGATATGGTAGCATCGTATTATTGTAGAGACAGTATCAGGAACGTTTTAAAACAGATGTTTTTAATTGGATTTTATCTTCCAGTAGCCGGTTTGCGTTCATTCCAATTGCGACACTTTGCTCCATTAATTCTTTTTCTGGTAAATTTGATTGGAATACCTCTTTCATATATAAATGTAAATGTATCTTTTGCAATCAGAGGAATTGATTCTTTGTATTTATTTTTGATTATTTTTGAATTTATAAAAAGAAGTATCGCAAAAAATGATATAAGTATAATGCTTAATTGTATATTAGTACCAATAATGCATTGTACCTATGGATTTGGAACTTTTATTGGTATTTTAAGAATAGTAAAATTAAGATCTTTTAAATAATGAAAATAGTAAGATATAGTTTGAAATATTTGAAAGTATTATTACAATTTGGAACAATATTTATTGTTTTCGAAATAGTATTTCGTTGTTTTATTAATAGTCCATCAAAACAAATGCATGACGAGAATTTTGGGTGGAGATATCATCCAAACGTAATAATTTTGCATACATCAGAAGGCTTTTCTCGTATAAAGTTAAATTCCGATGGGTTTAATGATGATGAAGAAATCGATGGGATGGAAAAAAAGCAAAAGATATTTGTTTTTGGCGATTCTTATGTTGAAGCTTTACAGGTCAGTAGTGAAAATAACTTTTGTTCGATACTCGAAAAAATTAATGATAGTATAAGTTTTCAGAATATGGGCAAATCAGATTTTTCTCCTCTACATTATATAATTTTATTAAACTTTTACAGAGAAAAAATTCCATGTCCTTCAATGTTTGTAGTTGTTTTAAATGATTTTGATATTGATGATATACTTAAACAAGAAATTATTACCGAAAAAGACTCTATTGGAGTAATTAAAAATATTAGAATAGGAAGTTTTGATGAATCAGATAATTTGAAAAATAAAATGTCTTTTTTATATAATAATTCTGCATTGTGTACTTTTTTATTTCGAAAATATTCTGGACTTGTGCTTGAAAGTGCAAGGAAACTTCAAAATTTTAAAGACCGAAACGAAAAATGTAACCAGTACATAAAAGATTACAATGAGGCAAAAAAAAGGATTAAATATATTTTATCTCAAATACAAATGAAAGGTGAACTATTAATAGTATATATCCCAAAATTGAATTATAGAGCAGGAGGAGTTGCGGAAATTGCTGATAGGTCAGTCGGAAATACTTATCGGAAAATTGCTGAAGAACTAAACGTTAAGTATATGAACATGGAGAAAATAATAAAGGAAGAGTATTCATTGTCTCATAAACCTCCTGTTGGGTTTAACAATTCAATTTTTGGAACTGGACATTTAAATAAAAATGGACATATTCTTCTTGCGAATACAATAAATGATATTATTAATAGAGAAGATTCGAATTCGAAATAATTATGTTGTTTTTCTCATTAAATTTTTTAATACTTCTGACAATTGTCTATCTTTTAGTTTATTATTTTAAAAATGTAAGAATGCAAAGGATTATTCTTCTTATTGCTAGTTACATTTTTTACGGTTCTTGGGATTACAGATTTTTAGCACTAATATTTATTACTAGTACCATTGATTTTTTAGTTTCATCACAAATTGAAAAAAGTAACAATTTAAAAAAAAGAAGAACATTCTTAATAATTAGTTTAATTGTTAATCTTGGGACTTTATGCTACTTTAAATATACCAACTTTTTTATAGAAACGTTTAAGATTTTTACCGGTATTAATAATAGTTTTACATTAAATATAATTTTACCTGTTGGAATCTCATTTTTCACCTTTCAGAGCATGAGTTACACTATAGATGTTTATCGAAAAAAAATGAAACCAACAGAGGAATTTTTCAAATATTTATTGTATGTCGCATATTTCCCCCAACTCGTTGCAGGTCCAATTGTACGAGCTTGCGATATGTTACCACAATTAGATGAAGTTATATTTTTTAAAAAAGAAAAATTTTGGACTGGCTTTCAATTATTCGTTTTCGGTTTAATACAAAAAAGAATATTCGCAGATAACCTTTCTGTATTTGTTGACAACGTTTTTTCTGATCCCCTTAAATTTGATCCTGTAACATTATGGATAGCCTTAATTGCCTATAGTATTCAAATATTTTGTGACTTTTCAGGATATTCTTTAATGGCTATCGGGATTGCAAAAACTTTCGGACATGATTTCCCAACTAATTTCGATTACCCATATCTCTCGCATTCGGTTAAAGAATTCTGGAGACGATGGCATATCAGTTTATCTACATGGTTGAAAGATTACTTATATATCTCTTTAGGAGGAAATAGAAAAGGTGACTTCAGAACACGAGTGAATTTAACCACGACAATGCTTTTAGGAGGTTTGTGGCATGGAGCTTCATGGAACTTTGTAATTTGGGGTTTTTTGCATGGTATAGCACTTGTAATTTACCCAATTATTAGTAAAAAAATTAAACCACCTGCCCTTATTGCATGGTTATCAACATTCTTATTCGTATTAATCACCTGGATCCCATTTAGATCTTCTTCATTACAAATAAGTATAAATATTTTTAAAGGATTATTAGGAACAAATCTTCCAGCGGGGCGATGGTTATTCACCCCGGCACTTATAATAATATTCCTTTTTTCTGTTTGGCATTTATATATCATTTTTTCGAGTAAAAAACCAGAAATATTATGGCATTTTAGAGCTAAATATACAGTTTTTGCAATGATAATTTTATTATTTATCTATGTTCTGTTTATGCCATTAAAATATACACCCTTTGTTTACTTCCAGTTCTAATTATAAATGAAACAGGATAGATAAAAAAGGATATATGTAAGCATTTGTAGAGGATTAAAAAAGGTCTGAAGTTACAGTATACTTTTTTTCGTAACATAGTTCTTAGAGTGAAATCATATGGGTACTATATTTCTAATACGCAGTGTATCGCAAAATTATGGTGGTATTGAAAACCAGATATTACAAATAGCTCAAGGTATTGCAGAAAAGGGAATATTGGAACCAATACTTGTAACAACTTCCAAAAATAACACATTTACTAATGCATTTACATTAAGAGGATTACCTGTTGAGGTTTCTCCGCATTTGATTTTATCAAATAAATTGGGTTATAACGAATTAACATGTTTAGTAAAAAAATATAAGCCTCTAATTTTACAAAGCCATTCGTTTCGTGAAAGTGTAATCACAAGGTTTGTACGACGAACTAATAAATCAGTTAGCCATATTGCTCGTATACATACATATATCGATTGCTCCTGGATTCCAAATTGGAAAAAAAAACTTTATCATATTTTGGAAATGTCGACGCAAATGGGTGTAGATCATTACTTACCAATAAATAAATTCGCAGCAGATGAGTTAAATAAACGTTCAAAAATAAATCGTAACAAGATTACAATTGTTCATGATTGTGTACCAACAATTGGAGAATTTGAAAACGACTTGAAAATTGAGAGTCCGTTAAAAATAGCGATGGTTGCAAATATGGTTGAACATAAAGGCCATGACGTTTTATTACGTGGCGTTTGTGAACTAAAGAGGAGAGGCAAAATAGTAAAAGTTAGACTTATCGGTGAAGAAGAATCAAATTCTGGAAGGGTTGATAAACCATTTACAAAAAAATTAAAACAAATGGCATTAGATTTAGGAATATTTAACCAGATCGAATTTTATGGTTATTCTAACAATATTTATGAAGCAATATGTGATGCTCCTGTAATTGTCCTACCCTCTGATAGTGAAGGTACACCGAATTGTTTGCTTGAAGGAATGAGTGTTGGAAAAATAGTTGTGGGAACGAATGTTGGAGGTGTTCCAGAACTTATTACAAATGAAGTAAATGGCTTTATCCACGAGAAACAAGATCATATTGGTTTTGCCAATTCAATTGAAAAAATTGCAGAAAAAAACGTTTCTGAAATTGATAACATAAGAAGAAATGGATATAAAACATGGTTAGAAAAATATTCAGTAAATGCAACAATAGAAAATTTACATCTTGCTTATCAACGATATATTTAAAGTAATGTAAATCGTTACAATATTTTGTTTGTGAAAACTTGAATAATTCTTTTTTTGAATTTTTAAGCAAATAGAATTATAGTGAGCCGGCAGAATAGCTTGAGGTAATGACCAAGATATTTTTACGCTATATTTCCAATCTGAACTACATTATAATCTACAACTATAATTTGTGCCAAATTACAGCGTATGTAAAAAATGACTGGTGGTGACTTTAAAACAACTATTCGAAAAGGTTCAGCAGTTTATTACTTGCGGAGTACAAAATCGTACTGCTTGGCCACGGCATCATAGAGCAGAATGCCAGATATCTCGAAAACACTTATTGCCCTTGTTAATTTTTTCAGATAGAAGCTGTAATTTCAATTGCTAAGTAACTTTATGAAAAAAAAGGAATGAAATTGTAGTGATATTAAGGATTTTACCAGAAATTGTAAAAGTTACAAGTGATATAGTAAAAAGAGTAGTTGTACGTAAAACATTGCATTGATTAATAATATAAAATAGAAAATCAAGGACTTTGTTAATGCGAAATACGAAAAAAATGATAACACAAATTGTATTTTTTTTATATGGGTCCAAAATAGGCGTTTTTAAAAAGTTGATCACGAAAATGCTTATGAGAAATCAATTTGAATCTACTTTGTTGCGTGATATTTTTAAACGCTTTTATAGAATTGATATTGGTATGTATTCATATGGTTGTTTCACTCCGGAAAGAATTCGTCCAGGGGTGAAAATCGGCCGATATTGTTCATTTGGACCTGATATTAAAATTTACAATGCAAATCATCCATTACATTTTATATCCACACATCCTTATCTATATGCCAAACAATATGGTGTAACCGATATAGATCTTCTGGATCGTCATGAAGTCATTATAGGTGATGATGTTTGGATTGGGGCCAATGTAGTAATTCTACCTTCTGTTAAAAATATCGGAACTGGAGCGATTCTTGGTGCAGGAAGCATTGTTACAAAGGATGTGCCAGCATTTGCAGTTGTGGTAGGAAATCCAGCAAAGGTAATTAAATACAGATTTCCCGAAGATATTCAGAAAGTTATATTAGAGTCAAATATCTACAAAATGGATAAAACTTTCATTAAAAGAAATCTGGAGCATCTGTTTGATTCTCAGTATTTTAGCAATATCAGATAAAAAGATGAATATTATTTTTTTAAAGAAATATCTTTTTGTACTATACTTTGGTGCTGTTAGCGATTAAGCGTTTGGTTAAAATCTATAAATTCTTACGGCTTTAAGCTGCAAAACAGTTTGCTCACAAAAAAACATACTCATAATAGCTTCTTTATTGTATAAATACTATATCCAGCAACTTATCAGGAGGTTACCTGTTGTTCCCTAATAAAATCCTTCTTCTTGCAACATTTCCACTTTATTTCCATACATTTGCACCATTTACCCATGCAGATACTTTTTCATCAACCAACAGATATGCTGTTTCCATTCAAAATCAGGATACAATATTTTCAAAAAAAAAGTTTATTTCTCTTTCGGATTTACCAGAAAATAAAAGCACCCATTTTCTGCAACTGAAATTCCATGAAGAGGAACTTTTAATCGGTGCCGGAACAATTCTTTGTTTTGAAACGGCACAGGATAACACCGCCCCGTTCGGAGTTCTTTTTGGCAACGCCCGTTTCTCATCCCCTTATCTCGACTCAAAAGTCCGTATCAACTGGTACACCATGAAAACTGTCCCCCACGCGGTCCCTGAAGATATCGAATTTGAGCGGTTTAATTCCGGGAAGGTTGCACCGATTGTTGGAATGCCAAGCGTTGATTTTACACTTCCGGAGGCTTATCTGAAATTTAAATACAAATCGCTTAATTTAACAATAGGGAAAGAGAAACTCCGCTGGGGACCTGGTTACAAAGGGACGCTGGCGCAATCCGGAACTGCTCTTGCCCCCTTTTATTTTTATCATCTCAACATGGACCTTGCATCAAGAGTAAACCTTTCCTGTTTTCTGGCCGGCTATGATGATGACCGATTGTTCATGAAAGAGTTTACCGGGTTTGACACTTTAAAATCAAAAACAAAAAAGACGACCATGCTGCAGTTTCCATCAAGGTATGGCGTAGGGCAGCGAATCGATGTTCGTATCAATGATCATATCCAGTTTGGTATCCACGAACTGTGTAACTTTTATGGTAATAACGATCTTACACGTTATGCAAATCCTTTGCAAATCTACTATCTGGGATACAACAGTGGTACCAATGAGGCCAACATGATGGCAGGATGTGATATAAATCTGATTTTCAAGCCATTCAGGTTTTACGGAGAGTTTCTGGATGATGATGTCACTATTTTTGATAATAAAGGTAACCCGAATAAATACGCTTTTCAGCTTGGTTCGACCTGGTACGGAGGATCAAAAGTAAAGGAGATCGGGTTTGAATACACCCACGTAAGCAAATACACATACGGCCATTACAGCATTTTGAATGGTTACGAATTCTGGGGAGAGCCGACAGCCTGGCCCTGGGGCAATGATCAGGATGTTTTTACGCTGCATCTTCTCTCTGAACTACGTCATGATCTGCAACTGAAATTTGAGACAAATTACTGGTTGCTTGGAAATGGTACGGTAAAAGATGACTGGTATGTTGATGGTCGTCCCGATCTGGATCACACGCCATACTGGCCCCAGCATGCAAAAAAGGTCTTTTCATTCATTGTTGGATGTCATTATTCTCCGCTATACTGGCTTGGTGCATCCTGCACTTATAAACTGAGTGTGCAGAAAGGTTCGGTGTACAACGATTTGTTTTGTTATATCAGTCTGGAGGTACCGGGGAAGAGGGAGTGGAGAATGAGGAATGAGGAATGAGGAATGAGGAATGAAGAATGAAGAATGAAGAGTAAAGAGTAAAGAGTGTGTCATTTTTCAAACTTCAAACATGTTTTCCGCCTCCATCCTTGCGCCATCCTCTCATTTCCCTCCCATCGCC
>JAFGPP010000141.1 GCA_016936135.1 Thermoplasmatota archaeon | reverse complement strand
GCTGCATGATGAGTGTTTTTAAATTTCTTATCAACAACTATACCTATTTCGTATATTTGCTGAGGTAGCGGATGATGTCTATTTTCCGCAAGCAGTTTAAACATTGAAGGTAGCAGACTAAGCCTAAGACAAGAGTAATCTTCCCCTATCGGGTTTGCAATTTCAGGTCTGTTTCCCACTTCAAGGCCCATTTTTGTAAATTCGTCTCGTTCGTTTGAAAGTGTAAATGTTGTAACCTCATTGAATCCTAAACCTATCATAATAGTCCTGATACTCTCGTAGAGATGATTATTTGGCAGAACCTTTCCAAATGTTAGAGTCTTTGGAAAATCGACTTTAAATTTATCGTATCCGTAACCAACGGCAACATCCTCTACTAGGTCAATATCGTGAAGAATATCTGATCTCCAGGCAGGGATTTCGACGGAAATCTTACATGTATCGCCAATATTTGTCTGGTATCCCATTTTCAATAGACACTCTGTGATTTCATCTGATTTCATATTTGTTCCAAGGATTTTGTTTACATAGTCAACAGACAACTCCTTTTTTGTTGGATTTAGACTTGGAGTTACTTCTGAATTATCTGCATATTTTACCTTTGTTGTGAAAATCTTTCCCCCACGTTCGGCAAGGGCTGTCGTAACAATATTTAATGCACAATGAACGGCTTTTTTATCAATGCCAGTAATATCAATGAATAAATTTTCAGTGAAAGGGGTGACTTCTGTAAGAATGCCATTTATAATTGGAGGAAAGGACAAAACATTGTCGTTTGCATCAACTATGAGCGGATAGACATCGAATCCGTCCAGCAGGCAAGCATAATCTACGCCCTTCTCATGTTTTTTTAAAATTTCCCTTAGTGTCATAGATTCAACCTTTGCCAATGGTACAAACTGAACACTGTCAGGGTCTACTGCTTTGTATGTAAAAGGTGGTTGAACCGCATCAAAGTTGTGTACTCCAATGGCTACTTTTTTTCTATTGCGTCCAAGTCCGAAATGCAGTTTTTCCTGCATGTCCATCAGGGATGCGATAAATTCGTCAGTCATTGTTATATTTCGCACCAATGCTGTAACGACATAAGGTCTGACCCTGTCAACAGAAGGATCTACATTCATAACAATGTCAGACTTTTCGAGAGGATAGGTCTTCATTCCCTTCTCAAAACCAAAAAATGCGCGTGAAGCTCTTACAATACCTTCAACCGAGGTCAGGTCTGGCCTGTTTGGAAAGAATTCAAAACTAATGGCGTCTCCTTCTACCTTATCCAAATCAGCCCCTATCATTGGAAGTTTTTCCAATAGTTCGTCTTTACTTATATTATATCCAAGAAGATTGACATAGTCATTATAATCAAAGGTTACAACCGGCATGAAAACGGGAAATATCTTAGTGGTATATTTGATTTTGGTGATATCAAGATAAAATTTTCTTTTTATATCTATGAAATATCTCAAAAATTCCTAGTTTTTTAAGGTCAGGGTAAGTTAATAAAAGTCCTACCAAGAGCGCTAGTATATCTGCAATTGGAAAGGCAAACCAAAGTGTTGGATGATTAAATAAGACTGTTAATAAGTATAGTATTGGAAAGAATGCAATAAACTGTCTAACAGCAAGAGCAACAAAGACCTTTACTGCCTTTCCCATGCCCTGGAACAAGGAGATAAATATTACTGATGGACCTATTGCAAAAAACAAAAGATTCATTCTACGAAATGCATCACTTCCGATTTGTATTAGTTCTGGATTTTGGTTGAAAATAGATATCAACTGACCTGGTATAAGTTCAAATGCTAAAAATGCAATGAATGAGACAGCAAACGAGAAAATTAAAGCAATTTTTAATGCTTCGACAATTCTGCTAAAATTTTTAGCTCCAAAGTTGTATCCAACTATTGGCACAAAACTTCTATTTAAAGCAAGGACCGGTGTAAGAATCACTGATTGAAATCTGAAGTATATACCCACTATTGCAATTGCAAATGCGGCAATTGAAAGACCTTCCAAAATTTTGTTTGTCCCCGCTATTGTAATACTCATAACAAGTTGAATCATAATTGTTGGAATTCCAACCTCAACGATGTTTCTAATTATTATTGGATCTAATTTCAATCCCTTCTTGGTAATTGGTACTTCGTTTCTTCTGCTCAATATAACAATTGTAATAGGTACGCATGCGATGGCTTGTGAGAGAACTGTTGCAATTGCAGCACCTTCTACCCCCAATTTTGGAAAACCTAGTAACCCAAAGATTAGGATGGGATCTAGTATTATATTGAAAATTGCAGTAAATAACAAAATAAACATCGGAAGGTTATAATTTCCCTGACCTCTAAGAATATTTAGCCCTGCCCTAAGATAAAAAAGAGCCAAAGAGCCCAGAAGTATTATTCGTGCATAGGATGTTGCTAGTTCAAGTATTACTGGATCGCTTATAAATAAGGAAACAATATTTTTAGCAAAAAAAAGACCCAGTATAAAGGTTATTAATCCAAAAATTAAGGCCAATACAATAGAATTACTTGCCGCCTGGCTTGCATTGTCTTTTTGTTTTTTTCCTAGTAATCTTGATATCAGCGACTGTGACCCCACACCCATTCCTTCAGTTATTCCTGCTAGTATCATCTGAATTGGAAATACTATTGAAAGAGCAGAAATTGCCTCCACCCCAAGTCTTCCAACAAATATCGTGTCAACTAGATTGTAACTATTTCCAAGAATCAATGCAATTGTAGAAGGAACTGAAAGTCTTAGCAAGAGTTTTTTTATTGGTTCGTTACCAAGTCTGTCGAATTTCATTTGTTTTTCCATAATATTTACACTTTGGACATAAGAGTATGATTATTATTAGATATTATATTTTTTGAAAATAACAATTAAAAAAATTTATTAGGTTGAGGAGGTTGTCAAAACCTTGAATTTCAATGGTTAACAAACCGATATTTATAATTGGATGTCCTCGGTCTGGAACTACCCTACTTCGCGTTATCCTCGATTCCCATCCCTCGATATGTTGCGGTCCAGAGACTCACATTTTAAAGCATATGAAAAATCTTCGAGAAAAAATAAATGAACACTGGAAAATGCTTAAACCTTATGGTATTGATGAGACGACGGTTGATTCCAAGGTTGGAGAAATATTAACAGTTTTTACTGATAACTATGCCAAAATAAAAAACAAGAAGCGTTGGGCTGAAAAAACCCCAGAAAACATTTTTTATGTTGATAGTATAAACCGTTTTTTTCCAGACAGTCAATTCATAAATGTAATTAGAGATGGAAGGGATGTGGTAAGTTCATTTAAAAGAAGATGGGGTAGAAAGGCCGTTTTATCAGCAATAAAATATTGGAATCAGAGTATAGATCTGAATTACAAATATAAAAAACAATTTCAAAAGGAAAGATATATTGAGATTAGATACGAAGATCTTGTTACCAAAACAGAAGAAGTCACAAGAAAAATTATGGATTTTTTAAACGAAGAGTGGTTGCCTATTTTACTTCAACATCAAAAGTCCGAGCATGATTTTTGGTTTGATCAAAGCAAAGAATCAGAAATTGATAAAAAGTCAGAAAAACACCCTGAAAGACATTCCCCAAGTAAACCAGTTTTTTCTTCTAGTGTAGGCACATGGAAAAAGGATCTAAACATCATTGAAAAAGCACTAATTAATTTGTTAATGAAAGATAATTTGAAAAAATTAAACTATTTGTAATTTTTTAAAATAAGGAAAAAAGGATTTAAATTTAGAAAATCTTCCAAACCGTTATTTCATCACTACTTTGAAAACCAAATTTGTCAATTGCCACTGCTTTTATTGTGTATTTACCAAATAATCTAGATTCCTGCCAATTTGAATACTTATAAGGGCTGATGTCATCGGTTGATCTTTTCTCCCCGTTAATGTAAAAATCAACATGATCAATGCCGGATTCATTATCATATGCTGTTGCTACTATGTTGAATGCTCCTATAATTAACGGAAAAGATAAATCTCGTCTTTTTTC
>JAFGPP010000140.1 GCA_016936135.1 Thermoplasmatota archaeon | reverse complement strand
TGAGGATATTGAATCAATACAAAGATTAGGTTATGACAAAAAACATTTTGTTAGAATGAAAGAAGGTTGGCTGAAATTAAAAAACAAAAATGGCAGATGCGTTTTTCATAATGGAAAAATTTGTTTAATTTATGAGAACAGACCTGAAGGATGTAGAATTTATCCTCTGATTTTCGATGAGGAATGTAAAAGTGCTGTTATTGATGATGACTGCCCCTATAAAGACAGTTTTAAATTTAATCTAAAAGACACAGATAAACTACGGGATCTAATAAATAAGTTAAAATCTGAAAGAAACAATAGAAAAAAACATCATATTTAAGATAGCTTGTTTTTTGATTTTATTCAAGAGTTATCAATTTGAATAAAAAATTAGAGAGGATTTATTGCTAGTCAAAATCCTCTTCTCCGCCATAGCCGCCTGGAGGGCCACCGTGTGGTGT
Organism: Thermoplasmatota archaeon; assembly: GCA_016936135.1. Classification (GTDB taxonomy): domain Archaea; phylum Thermoplasmatota; class E2; order DHVEG-1; family DHVEG-1; genus JAFGPP01. The sequence continues at coordinate 13,180 of JAFGPP010000140.1, read as the reverse complement.
TTTGCCTCCACTCTTGGATGCAATGACATCATCAATTCTTAGAATCATTGTTGCTGCTTCAGAGGCAGCCTGAATCTCGTTAAGACTTACCTTCAATGGTTCAATTACATTTTTTTTCAGCATATCATTAACTTTACCATTGAAAACGTTGATTCCTGCATATTTGTTACCTTGCTTATGCAACCTTCTTAATTCTAGCATTATATCAATTGGATCAAGCCCAGCATTCTGAGAAAGCGTTTTAGGTATAATCTCAATCGCATTTGCAAATGCTTCGATGGCCATTTGCTCTCGCCCCCCGACTGTTGGAGCATATTCTCTAAGCGCCATTCCTATCTCAGTGGCCGCAGAACCCCCTCCTGCAGTTATCTTTCCATCCTCAAGAGCCACTTTAATAACTGAAAGTGAATCATGTAGCGCTCTTTCAAGTTCATCCACAACGTGTTCTGTTCCTCCTCTGATAATAATGGATACTGCTTTTGGATTTTTACAATCCATTATAAATGTGAGTTTGTCATCGCCGTATTTTCTCTCCTCGACATAACCAGCATATCCAAGATCTTTTTTTGTTAAGTCATCAAGATTTGCTACGATTTTTGCACCAGTTGCTTTTGCAAGTTTTTCCATGTCACTATCTTTTGCGCTACTTATGGCATAGATATCTTCCATCGCAAGGAAGTGTTGTGCCATGTCATCAATGCTCTTCTGACAAACAAGCATATTCGCACCACTGTCGTTTATTCTATCGACCATTTTTTTCAGCATTCTTTCTTCTTCATCAAGGAAAGCTTGTAATTGTTTTGGATTGTTGATTTGAATTCGTGCATCAACTTCAGTTTTCTTTACCTCAAATGCAGTGTTTACTAACGCTATCTTTGCATTTTTTACATACTTGGGCATTCCTTCATGAACGCGTTCCTTGTCAAGAATAATTCCTTTTAGCGCCTTTGTTTCCTCCATTGATCCACCATGTTGCTTTTGGATTTGAATGTTGTCTAAATCAACAAATGTTTTTCCATTGATTTTTTCTGCAATGCTGGTAACAGCGTCAACAACTACATCGGCAAGAAGCTCTTTTGAGCCACTAGATCCCTTACTAGCAACGGCCGTTGTAGCTATATTTTTTAACGTTTTTTTATCTTCAAGATTTATTGGAATCGCAATATTGTTTAGGACTTCAATTGCTTTGTCTGCTGCCATTTTATAACCTGAGCAGATAACAGTTGGATGAATATTTTGATCTAACATTTCTCCAGCAGATTTCAATAATTCTCCAGTTAGTACTACAGCAGTTGTTGTTCCATCACCACACTCCTGATCTTGTGATTTGGCTACTTCTACGATTATTTTTGCAATAGGATGTTCAACATCAATTTCTTTCAGAAGAGTCGCACCATCATTAGTTACTACAACATCACCCATTGAATCTACAAGCATCTTGTCCATGCCTTTAGGTCCAAGTGTGGACTTTACAGCATCTGAAATTGCAAGTGCTGCCATTATATTATTTGTTCGTGCTCCTTTTCCTTTTTCTCTGGTTGTTCCTTCTCTCAATATAATTATTGGTTGTTGTCCAGTTATCATATTATTATAACCTCCTGATATTATAATTAAGAAACGGGCGTTTTTGAAGGGATTCTTCTTTGTTAAACCCTATCCTTCCCATTTCTTAAAGCCCAAGAGTCTTGGATTAAAAGGTTGAACCAGGTTAAACTCTTGGCTGTTTTTATTGTTTTTCTCTTTTTGAGCTTAGGCCTCACGACCAATTGGTTTTTTTGTCTTTATAAAAATATAATAAATTCATAAGACTTACCAGAAGAAAATCCAGAAAATTTGGATAAAAACCCGTTTAACAAGAAATTTAAAATTTAAATTAAAAAAAACTTTGTTTCTATCTTAAGGGATTTCCAATGGTGAAATAAACTCCCTATCAGCTTCAAGAACAGTTACAATTTCTTCTTCAATTAACCCGATTGGAATAAGTTGTGATTTAATTATTTCCTTTAATTCTTTATAAGAAGCTGCAACCATGAAAATGGCAAGTCTGTGATGACCCGATATCTGATAGACGCGCAAAACATTTTTCACTTTTTTGATTTTTTCAGTAATAGTATCTAAATCAGAAGAAGAGTTGGGATTGGCAAAAATCATGGCAAAAAAATTCAAACCAAGAGCAGTCTTATCGATTAGGGCGGTATATCCTTGGATAATCCCCATTCGTTCCATTGCCTTGATACGATCTCTAATAGTAGTTTCCGATCGCTTGAGTTCAGCTGCGATTTCTTTATATGTCAACCGAGCATCTTTTTGCAGAAGGAACAAAATTTTTTTATTTATATTATCAATTTTCATAAACGGCAATATGTAATATTGTTTTTTAAGAAAAATTTATTGTTTGTTCGTATCAATTAGTAAAACTGACAAATTACCAATATATAATCTGATATTCATGAAGTTGGGGACGCGGTTTCATTAAATATAACTATCAAAAGAATGCTAAAATGCTGTTCACTTTGTTAATAAATTATTAAGATTTTTTGGTTTAGATTATGTTATTTTGATAGTGCCAAGTATCGGCTCATAGATTAACCCCTTGTCCATTAATGAAGTCAATGCTTCCTCGACCAAATCCTTGTCAAGTCCTGTTTTTTCACATTTTTCAATTATGCTGTCCCAGGGAGCACCATCTTCACCCTCGATATCTTTAATGAGTTTTAAAACCGTGTTTTCGATTTCCTCGAAAGCCTTTTTTTCACTCTCGTCAACCTTAATTTCTGATTCATTTTTGATCTTATTTGCAATAACAACTTCTTCAGATTTTATCTGAGGTTTTTCTTCTTCCATTTCTATATTTGTTTGCAAGTCTGGTAATTTTTCACTACTAGGTAATATAAATTGAATAGATTCCTGAATTAATGAAAGATATTTGCTTACATCAATACTATTGTAGCTTTCCAAAGCAGCCACAACCCCCTCAGCAAGATTTCTATTGTAGCCTAATTTTCTTAGATCCATGGGATTTGGTTGTGTCATTTTTTTCGCCTCTACAATTGCATCAATTCTTTCTTTTGTTCTTTGACAGGTTTCAAGAATCCATTGATTTCTATGTAAGGCGGTGACTTCAACAACTTTTTCCGGTCTTATAGAAACAAAGATATCTTCGCTGTCTTCTGGTTTATATGTACGAGATTTTCCTGTGACTGCTACAAAAGCTGGTACATCTATTGCCAGTAGTGAATCAGTAACATCCTTTTGGAACTGACCAGAATACAAAGTAAAAACGCCAGTTGGATCAGACACATGGGCCCTTACCATGTCTCCCGTTTCGGAAACTCGTTCAACGTCAGTAAGCACCCCCACAATAAAAAGTCTATTTATTTTTGCTCCCAGGGGAGTTATTACATACGAAGGAGTTTTTTCTGCATCATTTTTTATTTCATGGGAAGAATCGTTATACTCACTTGCAAATACTCGCCATGCAACTTCCCGATTCATTGTTCCTCCCCCATTTTCTGATTAAAAGCTTCAGTCTCATTTTCCATATCAACCTCAATTATTGATACATCCTGCGCAATCACAGTAGTTCCAAAACTGTCTCCCAGAGCGTTCCCTTTAAGTTTTACTCTTCTTGCAAAAAGAACATTGTTCATCTCGTTAACGATTGGACTTTCATCACCGGACGATTCCACAATTTTTTGCCATTCCGAAAGTGTTTTTCCAAGCAACTTTTCTGTTATTTCCTTTCCAACATTTACTTGAACCGATCCGTTTCCATCGTCTACAACAAGTTTCATTCTTAGATCGGGCTTTCCCTCTACTGTTCCGTGGGTTTTACATTCATTGTTTTGAATGACCCTGTCACACTCAGGACATCTTAAAACCAAACCGGAGTTGGGTCGTATATCAACAACCGTTCCTTCTGTTTCGATGTCAAGTGCGCCGCGCTTTTCCAAAAGGGTATCTATAGGCATAAACTGAGTTTGAATTTTTTCAACATCCAATGTTTTGCTATCTAGCTTTTTTACTTTGGCCTTTTCATCAAATGTAAGTTGCGGGATACCTTTCCAGGTTTTAACGTAACCGCCCGATATATTAACAACATCACCTTTTTTCAGTTTGAAATCATGCCAAGAAGTAAATTGTGCTTTTCCCGTCTCGTCGCCAATGATTCCAGAAAAAATTTTCTTTTTAACGCCATCGATTTCTGTGTCTTTTTTGTCCAATTCAATTATCTTTGCCGTAACTTCTACTACTCCAAGACCTGATTTCAAATCATTAATTTTGTGTTCTCTAGGTTCGAAGGCATTTTTTGGAAGTTTACCTTCATCAGTTTTTTTGGTAGCTGTACGATCTCCAAAATTTAGCTGAACTGTGCCCTGCCATTCACGGGTATAGGCATTGGATATTTCTACGACATCTCCTTTTTTAACATCCAATTCCTTCCACGCGGTAAAGGGAATAGTACCACTTTCATCACCAATAATTCCATAATAAATTTGTCTTGTCTCCCCCTTAACCGATATTTCCTTGGGATTAAGTGTTATTACCTGAGCAATTAAATTTACGCTTTGGGTATTTGGTTGTAAATCGGAAATTAAAGTTCTTTCGGACGATGAAGCAGTAAATGGAACACTTCCTCCATATTTTTTAATTAATGTTTGTTTTGCTTGTTCGATAGGTACTCCATATTCAAGGAATTTTTTTAGTTCTTGTTCAATTTCTTTGCTACTAACTTTTGATTCATCGCCAAGAATATCTAAAATATCCTCTACATGTGGTTTAATCTCGTTAACAGCCATCTAAGACAACTCCCCAAAAATGCATGTGATAATTGATATTATTTCCCCCATTGCATGGAATATTAACCATAATTAATTCCATAATCGGGTTTTCCACCATGCCATTTTTTGATTATTCTTTTTGAGTGTCTCTGAATATATTAAATGATATAATTGGTTTGTGGTTTGATTTCTGGATGTGGTTATCCCATTTCTTGTAACCGATATAAACAGGATTTTTTAAGATTTGTCCAAGTGAGAAATCACAAACTTCAGTTGGGAGGATGAATCACATGGATAAATCTCAATATCCCTTATAATTGAAATAACCACCAATAATTAACAACAAACCCATTGCATTTACTAATAGACTTAAAATAATTGTAGCCAAATTTATGGGGAATCCTAAATCAAATAATATGCTAATTAAAGAATACATCCCAATAGTTAATAGAGGTATCCCAATTATAAACGAAAACAAAGATAAATGATTTCCAATAACTTTTCCACCCTGGGTCCCTGCTTTTTTAATGTCTTCATGCATTATTATATCTCTTTCAACTCTAGTTTTCCAAGGCTTTTTTTTAACTTTGATTTCATCAATTCCTTTAACCATTAATATCTCCTAAAGACGATTTCAATACAAACCGGTGATATTTCCGAAATTATCGATGTCAACTTGCTCTGAAATCGGTTTTGCGGGAAGACCAGGCATTGTAGTTATTTTTCCAGTCATCGGAACCAAGAATCCTGCACCTGAAGAAAATCGAATTTCTCTTACGCTTATCTTAAAGCCTCTAGGTCTGCCCAAAGATTTAGGGTCATCAGAAAGCGAATACTGTGTCTTTGCAATGCAGATGGGTAGATTATTTAGATTCAATTCTTCACATAGTTTTATATCTTGCTCAGCGGTAACTGTATAAACAACCCTATCAGCACCATACATTTTTTTTGCTATTTGTTCGATTTTATTTTTAACAGAGTCCTCAACGTCATATAAAAAATTGAATTGAGCAGAGGAGTTGTGTAAAAGACTTACCAGTTTGCCTGCAAGTTCAATACCTCCTTCTCCTCCTTCATCCCATACATTTACAAGCGCTACTGGTATATTTTTTTCATTGCAATATTTCTCTACAATTGCAATTTCATCATCAGTATCATCTACAAATTGATTGATTGCTACAACAACTGGAATTTTAAAAAACTCTATGTTTTCAAGATGTTTTTCAAGATTGTCAAGTCCTTTTTTTACAGCTTCTTTATCGTTGCCCAATCCATGGCGTTTCAAAGCACGAATGCTAACCACCATTACAACTGCATCAGGTTTTAAATTGCCAATTCTACAAACTATATCAAAAAATTTTTCTGCCCCTAGTTCGGATCCAAATCCCGCTTCAGTTACAAAATAATCTGCTAGTTTTAATCCAATATTTGTTGAAATTAAGCTACTTGTGCCATGGGCGATATTTGCAAAAGGACCACCATGAATAAAGGCTGGAACACCTTCAATGGTTTGTACCAAGTTTGGCTTAATTGCATCTTTTAAAAGTACTGCCATTGCACCAACTGCTTTCAAATTATTTGCTGTTACGGGTTTACCGTCATAAGTATATGCAACAATAATTTGTCCCAGGCGTTTCTTTAAATCTTCAAGATCTTTTGCTAAACATAAAATTGCCATTACCTCTGATGCAGGAGTGATAGAAAACTGATCCTGATGCGGAACACCATCCGATGGGCCTCCAAGACCAACCACCACATTTCTTAACGATCTGTCACTGATATCTATTACGCGAGGCCACACAATATAACGTGGATCAATATGAAAAACATCACCATGATGAATATGATTGTCCAAAAGACTTGCAAGGAGGTTATGAGCACTAGTAATCGCATGCATGTCACCTGTAAAATGTAAATTAATGTCTTCCATTGGAACAACCTGTGAATATCCACCGCCGGTTGCTCCCCCTTTCATCCCCATGGTAGGACCAAGAGACGGTTCTCTAATTCCAAGCATTGTTTTTTTGCCTAGCTTTGCCAATGCTTGAGCAAGACCAATAGTAATTGTTGTTTTTCCCTCCCCTCCCGGTGTTGGATTAATTGTTGTTACAAGGATTAATTTACCGTTCTTCTTATATTTTATTCTTTCAAAAACATTTAGCGAAACCTTGGACTTATAATTTCCCCATTGAATTATTTCTTCATTTAGAAATCCTGCTTTTTCTGCTATAGAGAAAATATCCTGAAGTTTTGCTTCCCTTGCAATCTCTATATCTGATTTCATTGTTACTAAATAAGTATACAGGTCGTACTTATAAATTTTCAAATGTCGTAAGAATTGGATATTACATATTTTTTGATACCAGTTTGATGATATATTCAACCCTTTCTGCTGTTTGAATGTGCAAGTTATCTATTTCATTAATTGTTTTATCAACAAAGGATTTGTCATTTATAGAACCAAGATTTATCTTCACATTTAATATTGCCGATTCAACTCCTGATTGCGCCATTAGAGCAGATACACCCGCATCGGTAATGGAATTTTTGTTTCCTTTTTCTGCAACAATTTTAGCAACATCAAGAATTTGCATACAGGTTTTCGCTGTTTCAAGCGGTATTTTAGTTGCCGTTTTATAACCTTTTTGAATGGCGTCACTACGTTTTGATTTCTGGACTTCTGTTTCTTTTGGCAATCTAAAAGCAGCCATTACATCATTAAAAGCTTGTGTATCTTTATCGATGAGATCAGTTAGTTTCTTTCTCAAAATTTCGCTATTCTTAAGAACTTCCTTCATGTAGCCTTCGACGTCGATGTACTTTTCCTTTCCGATGGTAAGATTTGCAACCATTGAAGTTAACGCTGCGCCCAGCGCACCAGACAAAGCAGCTACGCTTCCTCCCCCAGGTGCAGGGCTTTTTGATGCAAGTTCGGAAAGAAAATCTTTAATTTTCATTGATGCAAGTGGGCCGGTTTCCTCGACCATATATTCTATTACTTTTTCTTCTGGTTTGAATTGATAGAGTTGCGAAAGTCCAAACTTGTCAATTGCAAGGTTTACAAGTTCCAGTTCGTCAGTAATTGATTTTTTTTCTTTTTTTGCATAGAATTCTCCTGCCAGAACTAGGGATTTTTTTGGAACAAGACCTACAATCTCACTGCCTGTTACCATAACATTAAATTTTTTAGCCTCTTCAATTATTGCTTCATAAACATCGTGGAGGTTTACCTTCCTATAATTTAGAAGGTTCGTTGAAACTTGTGCAATATTTTCATTATACATCATCCCTCCGGCTTGCACACCCTCAAATCTACCCGGAATTCTTACGGCTTCCCCGTCAGGACCAAGAATTTTCTCACCCTTTTCATTCTTTTTTATTACCCCGCTTGTCCGTATCTTTCCGGAGATTTCTGAGGCAATTGTTTTGTCGCTTGTGTCAAGATTTACGTTATATGCAATTAGAATATCACGAGCGCCCGTTGCAGTTGCCCCACTTTTTGGAACAAAAATTGCTTTTCCAAAATCGGGGATAAAAGAAGGATCTTTAAATTTTTCCTCTAAAGCTTCATATTCTCCTTTTCTTATATCTGGCAATCTTATTCGTTCGGGTTTTGATGCAGATTCTGCATATAAAAAGACCGGTACACCTAACTTCTCAGCGATTCTTTTTCCAAAATTTTTTGAGAGTTCTACACAATCTTTTATCGTGACTCCACTTATTGGGATAAATGGCATTACGTCAAGTGCTCCCATTCGGGCATGCTCTCCCTTGTGAAATCTCATGTCAATTAAAGAAATCCCTATTTTGGCCGCTTGAAAAGCAGCTTCAAGCACTGGCTTAGGCTCCCCTACAAAGGTATAAACGGTTCTGTTGAAGTCTTCACCAGGATCTACATTTAAAAGTTTTACTCCTTCAACAGATTCAATGGCTGCAGCAATTGCATTTATTATAGATTTATCTTTACCTTCGCTGAAATTTGGAACGCATTCAACAATTTTTTCCATGATATTACCGTAAACCCTTAATTGGGGTTTTTCTTTTAACTATTTGGGAAGTAGGACATGAAAGCAGTTGATATACTAATAAAAAATGCAAACGAAATCGTTACACTAAATGGACCGAACCGTCCTAGGAAAATGAAAGAAATGAATGAATTATCAATCATTGAAAACGGTTCAGTTGCAATTGATAATGGAGCAATTGTTGATGTTGGAAAAAATTTGACATATAATTCTGATAAAATAATAAATGCGAAAGGAAAAATTGTTTTGCCAGGTTTTGTTGATCCCCACACACATGTGGTCTTTGCAGGTTCCAGAGAGTTTGAACTTGATATGAAACTAAAAGGTTTATCATATATGGATATTTTGAAAAGTGGCGGAGGAATTTTTTATACAGTTGAAAAAACAAGAAATGCTACCAAAGACCAATTGATTCAGCAGGCAAAAAATCGTCTTGACAAAATGTTGAGATATGGAACAACTACTTGCGAGGCAAAAAGCGGATATGGACTTGATACAAAAACAGAACTAAAAATTTTGGAGGTTAACAAAAAACTAAACGAATCGCATCCTATCGATATATTGTCTACTTTTCTTGGTGCACATGCTATTCCAAAGGGGAAATCTGCTGACGAATATACAAACGAAATTATTGAGGAAATGATTCCAAAAATCAGCCATCTTTCAAAATTTTGTGATGTTTTCTGTGAAGAAGGAATTTTTACAGTCGATCAATCAAAAAAGATATTGGAGGCTGGAAAAACCCATGGTTTAATACCCAAAATTCATGCAGATGAAATTGTTGATACGGGGGGCGCTTCCTTAGCTGCCGATATTGGAGCAATTAGCGCCGACCATCTTCTTATGTCTTCAGATGATGGTTTAAGAAAAATGGCAGAAAAAGGAGTTATTGGTGTTTTACTTCCTGGTACACCTTTTTCGTTGATGCAAGAATTATATGCACCGGCAAGAAAAATAATTGATATGGGCGTGGCTGTTGCCTTAGCAACTGATCTTAATCCAAATTGCTGGGTGGAAAACATGCAATTTATGATTCAACTTGGTTGTCTAAAAATGAAAATGACTCCGTCCGAGGCAATTACAGCAGCAACTTTTAATGCAGCTTGTGCTATTGACTTGAGTGATAGGATAGGTAGTGTTGAAGTGGGAAAACAAGCTGATATTTTGGTTTTGGATTGCCCAAATCACAAACATATTCCTTATCATTTTGGGGTTAATTTAGTTGAAAAAATCATAAAAAACGGAGTGGTTTTATAAATCTCGTCGAGAAGGAATTTTATGGAAAAATATATCAGTAAATCGAGAAAGAAAGGCGGGCTTCCACCAGGTGCTCTTATCCATATAGGGGATAAAAAGCTGGAAAAAACTCGTATTAAAATTCTTGATTATAGTGAAAATGAATTTAACGAAAAGACCTTCGAACATATTGAAGAGTGTTTTCCCTTCAAAGATAAAGAAACTGTGACATGGATAAACATTGATGGAATCCATGATGTTGATGTTATAGAAAAGTTGGGTAAACATTTTGATGTGCATCCATTAGTACTAGAGGATATATTAGATACAACTCAGCGACCCAAAATGGAAGATTTCGAAAGTTACATTTATTTTGTTCTAAAAATGTTATATAAGCATGAGAAAAACTCAGAAATAATTGTTGAACAAATTAGTTTGATTCTGGGCAATAATTTTGTTATATCATTTCAAGAAAGCAAGGGAGATGTATTTGACCCAATTAGAGAGCGCATTAGAAATAATAAAGGGCGCATTAGGAAAATGGGTGCGGATTATCTTGCTTATGCTCTTATTGATGCCATAGTTGATAATTACTTTGTAGTTCTTGAAAAAATTGGAGATAAAATTGGAGGTATTGAGGATAAATTAATTGAAGATCCCTCTCCTAAAAATCTCAAAACTATACATTATTTAAAAAGAGAAATGATATTTTTACGTAAATCTGTCTGGCCTTTAAGAGAAGTTATTAGTGCTCTTCAAAGAAGTGAATCTGAACTTGTTCATGAATCTACTGGAATATTTTTAAGAGATGTTTACGATAATACTATCCAGGTAATGGATACTATTGAGACCTACCGGGATATGATTTCTGGTATGTTAGATATTTATATGTCCAGTGTTAGCAATAAAATGAATGAGATTATGAAAGTATTAACTATTTTTGCAGCTATTTTTATCCCTTTGACGTTTATTGCCGGTGTTTATGGTATGAATTTTGATATTATGCCAGAGTTACATTGGGAATATGGTTACCCGATGGCCTGGATCATAATTCTTGCTGTAAGTCTGTCAATGATTTTTTATTTTAGAAAAAAGAATTGGCTATAAAACTGGTTAGTTTTGCTTGTTATGTGAGCTATAGTTAACAGTAACAAAGGAGTATAGTCAGATAATTAAACGCTATTTTTTATTCATTTTTTCTAAAATAAGACAGGTTTTTTTATAAACAGTTGCCCTGTACTTTTTATAATTTGGATGTTTTCTTATAAATTTTTTAAGTATATAATCAACATTTTTTTCTTTAGATTTTTTAATAAAGGCTGACAATTTTGCAGTAAGTTCTTTTTCAAAAACCTCCTCTTTATGAGTTGTTAAAATCTGACAGGTAAGGTGATATATTTGGTTTCTGTGGTTTCTATACTTTTCATTTTCCTTTATAAAATCCTCAACGATTTTTCTTACATTTTTGTTCCTTTTTTCAAGAATATAATCGTCAAGTTTAATCGTTAGAATCCTTTCAAAATTACTCGTTTTATGGCGTTCGTGGATTTCCCTTATTACTAGAACGATTTCCACAACAGAAATAATAACAAGAATTGTTGTTAACTCAAGTACAACGGGATCTATTGGGTTCTGCACAGATGCATGTACAAGAAGAATTACTTCAACAACAATAATTAAAAAAGGAGGGACAAATGATAGTTTCTTTGCTCTTGGTGATTCACAGAAATCTCTGATAAAGTTTCTTAGCCTCCCCGATCTAGGCATTTACTTTAGTAATTGTATGGAGTAATTTAATTTTTGTGTTTTAATCACTTTAAATATTAACTTTTATAGAAATCTATCTAAATTGTTACTAAAAATAAAGGATTCAATAATTATTGCTATACGTAAATTTTAAACCATGATACTGCATTACATATTAAGGGAGGATTGAATATGGCAAAAAAATCCCTGACAATCGTAATTATTCTTCTGTTTCTATTCTGCAATATCTCAATTACAACTTTGAGTGTTAAGAATAAAGATTTCCAATACAGTAATATTATCTACGTTGATGATAACGGTGCAGCCGATTATACAAGAATTCAGGATGCAATAGACAATGCAAGCCAGGGCGATACCATCTTTGTTTACAATGGCATTTATTATGAAAACGTTGTCGTCGATAAAACGATAAACCTGATGGGTGAAGATAAGGAAAAAACCATTGTCGACGGTGGCGGGAACAATGACACCATTCTGATAACTGCAGACGGGGTAACAGTTAAGGGTTTTAACGTGACAAATAGTGGCGATTATTCAGGGGGGATCATTATAGATGCGGATAGAGTTACAATTGAAAATAATACAATTTTTTCACATATTCATATGTGGGCCACTGGAATATTAATAAAAGGTTCAAATAACCATTTGTTCCAAAACCTTCTAATAAAGAATTTCTTGGGCGTTTATATCGTTAATTCCCAGATTGGAACCAAAGACAATCGCATCCATGACAATCTAATAATTGATTGCGATGGCAACGGAATTCTAATATCTTTATCCAGTCAAAGTAATATGATGTATAATAACACAATAACTGATTGCAGAGCTGCGGGAATTGCAGTAGATTCAAGTAGTAAATATAATGTTGTTCTTGATAATTTCATAAATCTCTGCGGTACTGGAATTCGTCTTGGTTATGCAAGCAAAAACTGCGTCTTTCAAAATACTTTTGTAAACAATAGTTACGCCGGTATCGATATGGGTTCCTACACTTACGACAATCTGGCATTTCACAACAATTTCATCAATAACGGATATTGGGGTAAATATCAGGCTTACGACTGGACAGGGCGGAACCAATGGTACGGCCCCTACCCGGTAGGCGGGAACTACTGGGACGACTACTTCAACGGAACCGATTTATACTACGGTGAAGGCCAGGACATCCCCGGCGGGGACGGCATATGGGACGAACCGTACATCGTTTCGGGGTCAGGCAGAATAGAACGGTATCCATTTGTGGACTTTGACGGGTGGAAGAACCAGTCCGTCGGTCCGAGAATCATGTGTTTTGGGGATTTGAACTGGGAATTGCAACCAGGGTCGGTAAAAACAACTTCGTTTTACGTTCAAAATATCGGTTCTTCAAAT
>JAFGPP010000139.1 GCA_016936135.1 Thermoplasmatota archaeon | reverse complement strand
AGCCGGGGAGATCAAGGGCAACATCATCGCCAAAGAGGTGGAACTGGGCGTAGCGCTGCAGACGATGAAGACAGATAATGTGTATATCATCCAGTTACGAAAAGAAATTGAAGAGTTACAGAAACAGTATAATTATCTGCAGTTCGGGGACAGCCTTTCGGTCAAAGATAAGGAAGAATTTTACATCCCGTTTTCTGATGTGCCTGAGGTAGGGCTGGAGTTAGCCGAATTGATTCGCGAGGTAAAAGTTCAGGAAACCGTGTGGGAGCTGCTAAATCAGCAATACTACCAGGCGAAAATTCAGGAGGCGAAGGATACGCCGACAGTTCAGGTTTTGGATGAAGCCGTGCCTCCGGAATTCAGGACTAAACCGAAGCGCGGTCTGCTCACCATGGTCAGTGCGTTTTTAGCTTTCTTATTCAGCATCTTCTGGGCGTTTGCACTGGAGTTCTATGATCGCATGAAAACGAATCCCAAAGCGGTGGCTATGGGTGAAACCTTGAAGCAAGATTACGCAAGCATTAAATCACGCTTGAAAAAAGGTCTGCATGACAAACGGCCATGAGATCACGCGGCTGTTTCATCAGTGATTACAACAGGTTTAATACTAAATTACATAGACTTACATAACAAGAAACATCTACTTATTGTGGTGTAAACTCAATTGATTGGAATTTTAATATAGCCCTATAGTATTCAGCGATAATTAATTATTCAAAAAATTCATAGGTTCCTAATAAACGTAACTATACTTAAGGAGCAAGAATGGACATGGACAAGATCGGAATGGTTCAGATCGGTGTCGGAAACTGGGGTAAGAACTTGTTGAGAAATTTTTACAATCATCCTCAGATCGAAATGAAGGCGGTATGTGATGTCAATCCGGACACTCTAGCCAGAATTAAAAAAGAATATCCTGATGTCAACGTAACCTCCAGTATTGATGAACTGTTTGCATCTAATGAATTCGATGCTGCGGTTGTGGCGACCCAGGCTGATAAACACTATGAATTGGCTAAACGTTTATTGGAAACAGATAAGCACGTATTTGTCGAGAAACCCATGACGCTTGATTTGAATCATGGTAAGGAATTAGTAGAACTCTCGAGGAGAAGAAATAAAATCCTGATGGTGGGTCACATCCTCGAATATCACCCGGCATTTGTGAAGGTAAAGGAGATGGTGGACGCTGGTGAGTTAGGCGACATCTATTACATCTATACGTCTCGAGTAAACCTGGGTATCGTACGTCAGAATGAGAATTCATTATGGAGTTTTGCGCCACACGATATTTCGATTATTTTGATGCTGATGGGTAAGGAGCCGAGCACGGTTATCAGTACCGGGCAATCTTTTCTGCAAAAGGATATTGAAGACGTTGTGTTTACGACGATTCATTTTAGCGATAAAAAAATGGCGCATATGCATGTCAGTTGGCTGGATCCCCATAAAATTCGCAAGGTGACCGTGGTGGGTTCGAAGAAGATGGTCGTCGTCGACGATATGGAGTCCGCCGAGAAGATCAGAATATACGATAAAGGAATCGATTTTACGGGACAGTATTCACAGTACGGTGAATATTTATCGCTACGCATCGGAGGCATCGAGATACCCTATATCAAGAATCAGGAGCCTTTGAAAGTCGAATGTCAGCAATTTGTGGATGCAGTAAACACGAACACGTCACCGCTGAGTGATGGTGAAGACGGACTGCGGGTCGTACGCGTTTTAACTGCTGCACAGGATTCGTTAAAACAAGGTGGTGTTCCAATAAAAATTAACTACAAGTGAGGTTGATATGAACGCAATAGACAAAACGGCACGGATCGGAGAAGGAACGACCGTCGGAGAATTTACGGTAATTGAAAAAAATGTAAACATCGGTGATAATTGTACTATAGGTCATCATGTGGTGATACGTGAGGGCGCGGAGATAGGGGATAACGTCCGCATCGATGATCATACGGTTATCTGCAAACAACCGATGCGTTCGAAACGGAGCATCTTCAAGTCGGAACCCGAACCGCCGACGAAGATTGGCGATGAATGTTTGATCGGCGCGCATGTGGTCATTTACGCGGGTTGTGAAATCGGCAATAATGTGCTGATCGCAGATACAGCCGCGGTGCGTGAGAAGGTGACGGTGGGTGAATATACGATTGTGGGACGCGGAGCGACGATCGAGAATTTTTGTAAGGTCGGCAAGAAATGCAAGCTGGAGACAGGCTGTTACATCACAGCGTACTCGGAGATAGAGGATTACTGCTTCATCGCACCGAAGGTGACCACCACGAATGATAATTATCTGGGGCGCACCGAGGAGCGTAAGAAGCACTTCAAGGGTGTGACGGTTAAGAAGGGTGGTAGAATCGGCGGTGGTTCGGTGATCCTTCCGGGCAAGGTGATCGGCGAAGACGCGGTGGTCGCTGCTGGTTCAGTGGTTACCAGGGATGTCCCTGCGAAGCAAACGTACCTGGGAACGCCGGCGCGATTTTATCGTGAAACTCCGGACGAGCAGTTGTTAGAAAATCAGGGTTGGGATTGATTAATGCCATGCGCCTGTAGGGTAACGTGAGCAGGGGCACAGTTAATCGATGTTCCAGGTACGAGTTACCCGATGTGCGCAGAATGATAAATCCTGATACCACAAGTTATGAAATAATATGCGGCAGAGATGTGGTTCCTGACCCGTCTCTGCCGTCTCTTTGATATAAAGAATCAGGTTGACCCTAAGAGAAGACTGAAACGGGAAACAGGCGTTATGATGAAAATTGTCTCAATTGTTGGCGCGCGACCTCAATTCGTAAAGGCTGCCCCTGTGTCGAAAGCACTAAGACGGCGGCATCATGAATTTCTGGTGCATACAGGTCAACATTATGACGAGGAGATGTCTCAGATATTTTTTGATGAACTGGAGATCCCGAGACCGGACATGAATCTCGGCGTGGGTTCCGGGAGTCATGCAAGGCAAACGGCGGACATGCTCGTTGGCATAGAAAAGATCATTAACCAGCAGCAACCGGATATCGTGTTCATCTACGGCGATACAAATTCGACTCTGGCAGGTGCGATAGCAGCCTCGAAATTACAAGTATGTGTCGCTCATGTGGAAGCAGGGCTGAGAAGCTACAACAGAATGATGCCGGAAGAGATCAACCGCATCATGGCAGACAAAATATCGACATTTCTATTCTGCCCGACAAAATCAGCCGTTGGAAATCTCGGCAGAGAGGGGATTATCGACGGTGTGTACCATACCGGTGATGTCATGATAGACGCCTTGCTTCAATTCTCAGAGCTCGCTCAGAAACGCTCCGCGATCATGGATAAACTGAATTTGAAAGACAAGGATTATATTCTGCTGACATTACATCGAGCACAGAATACAGATTCATCAGCCAATATGACGAATATTGTGAATGCGCTGGTTCACTGTAAGAAGAATATCATATTTCCTGTTCATCCTCGTACGAAAAAATACCTGGATGAGTACGGATTAATGGGAAAGTTATCCGATGCCGGAAACCTGCGACTCATTGCTCCGATCAGCTATCTGGACATGATCATGCTGGAGAAACATGCTGAGAAAATCGTGACTGACTCTGGTGGTGTACAGAAAGAGGCCTATTTCTTCAAGGTACCATGCATTACAATGCGCGGTGAGACAGAATGGGTGGAGACGGTACAGGATGGTTGGAATATCCTGGTGGGAGCCGATTACGAATCCATCGTAATGGCGATAAGGGATTTCAATCCCTCAACGGAACAACATCAACACTACGGCGACGGAACCGCCAGTCACAACATATGCAGCATTCTGGAAAAAGAAATCAAATCCTGAACGATTAATTTCACGAGTTCATCAAATATCTGAAGCGCGAGAGCATAACCGGAATTGAAATGATATTTTTCATAGAGAAGAGAAGAACCAAAGTTAAATTAAAATTCTATAAAAAAATTAATACTGTATATTAAAATATGTTCTGGTAATTGATACCTTCTTGAACTTTGTAATAGATTTTTAGAAGGATAGGATAGAGAGGGCTCTTTGCTCTCTGTGTTCTCGGTGGTGAAAAATTTTCAGAGTAAGAAATAGAATATTTATAATCAATGAAGAAATAATAACAACAATAAACTCAACCTTATGTATACCCTGAAAACTTATAGAACGATATTCTTGCAGATAATCCTCTGCTTCTGCATCTCAACACAGAGTTTTGGAAAATCCGTCTACGTTCCGTTGAGCCACTGGGTATATGATTATCTGGAGCGTCTGGAGGCGAAGGATATCGTGACAGGGGTGCTAAACGGTACACGTCCGATGACACGGGAGGATATAGTTGGTTATCTGGCACAGATCGAAGACGTTGAGCGATCGGGAAGATCTCTGAATCGAGTGGAGCGGGGACAATATTTATACTTGAGAAGGGAGTTTCGGGAGGAATTCAGTGAATTGGGGATCGCAGAGGATGAAAGCCAGACATCGCGATTATGTCGATTGACAAAGAACGAAAGGCTGGATCCCTTTATTCCTGATTTCATCTATGGTAACTGTAGAAATTTTTACTCTTATTCGCACGAAGATTTTTCATTCTACTTTGATCCGATTCTGAATCGCAGTTTCCGATATGAGGACACGGATTCGATCGCAGGAGATGTCGAACACAATAAATTTACGAACGGCGTGCAGTTCTGGGGTAGGATAGGAAAATATGTAGCGTTTCATGCCGATGCCAGGGATAATAAAGAATGGGGCACTGCCAGGTATCCGTTGGGTAATTACACGTTGCCCGGACTCGGTTTCGTGCGATCCACGTCGCCGGATCATATTTATCATGACGAGACGGATGCATATATTATGGCGGGTACGAAGCATGTATCGCTGACGTACGGAAAATTCGAAAACCGCTGGGGCACGGGTCGCACGGGTAATTTGATGCTGGGGGATGCGGCAACGTCGTATGATCAGTTCAAGATCGACGTGAGATATAAACAATTCCATTTCAGCAGCATCTATGCGTATCTCATCGATTACAAGGATTTCAAGGGAGATAGTTTACAGCAGCGGAAATACATGGCAGGTCATCGAGTGCAGTTCACTCCATGGCACTGGATTTGTGTAGGACTGTCGGAGGCTGTGATATTCAGAGGCAGGAGTTTCGAGCCTTCTTACTTAAATCCGTTAATGTTTTTGCGCAGTGCAGAGCATTATCTGGGAAGTCCCGATAATATGATGATGGGATTGGACGTTAAATTCATCGCATGCAGAAATGTAATCCTGAACGCCGAATTATTGATTGATGATCTGGCGACCGGCAAGCTGGGTAGCGGATGGTATGGGAACAAGTTGGGTTACCTGCTGGGTGCGTTTATAGCGGAGCCGTTGGGAGTAGACAATCTGGATGTATGGTTGGAGTATACGCGCATCGAGCCGTACGTCTATTCTCATGATAATTCGCTGTCCTACACGCATTATGCGACTGTCCTGGGACATCCGATCGGTCCTAATTCGGATCAACTGGTGCTGCGATTAAATTATCGTCCGCACTGGAGGATGTCCTGGATTGCGGAGTTTAGATCGTACCGGCATGGTGATAATTTCAGTGATCTTAACATTGGGGGTGATATAGATCGACACTTTGGATTGGGCAGCGATGAATATCCGGACTTTTTAGGTGGGTTACTGAAGGATAAGGAGAGCTTTAGTATATCAGGATCGTATGAAATTTTCAGGCAGTGTTATTTTAAAGTGAGTTACACAAATTGTTTTGGTACGTATGAAAGGGAAGAGTTAGGGAGGTTAAAGGTTAATAAAAATACGGTGGCAGTGTCGCTGGGCATTAATTATTAAAAGCAAAATCACAGAGTGGTGGTTTTTCAATAACATGCTTAAAGAAAATGAACAAGAACAAATCGAATATAGATACTGACGAGCGAGGGTATCTAACGACTATAGCACGCGGGGCGAGGATAGACATTGCAGGCAAGATCGTGAACACGGGATTGCGCTATTTATTCGTACTCTTACTCGCCCGCTTTCTGGGTGCACATGATATGGGTATTTTTTTTCTGGCTGTGGTGATCATCGAATTTTTCGGAGTGTTCTCCAGGCTGGGACTGGAAAATGGTGTGCTCAAATACATAGCAATATATAATTCCGAGGATGATCCCAGGCGGATGCGAGGTATGGTGCTCAGGGCATTCCAAATATCAGGGATCGTGAGTCTTGCACTAGCTTCTATTCTCTTTGTGTCAGCGGACATAATAGCTACCGTGATTTTCAAGAAACCGGAACTGGGAGCTGTGTTGCGTATCCTGAGTTTGGCACTTCCTTTTTCCACCATCATGTTCATTGCCAATAGCGGAACCCAGGCTTTTCACACGTTGAAATATCGGGTCATCGTGGAGAGTTTTACCAATCCTATATTGAATCTGGTATTGGCGCTAGTGCTGTTATATCTCGGACATGGGGTAAGGGCGGTTGCTTGTGTATATGTAGTGGGATATGTCATATGCGGATTTCTGTCATTGTTTTTTGTGGCTAAACTATTCCCTCGTTTGATCGACAGAGGTATAGAGCCTGTATATGAGACCCGGTCCTGGTTACGATTTTCGACACCTCTTTTGCTGGTTAATTTTCTGGGACTATTCATGTTGTGGACAGATACGTTGATGATCGGCTATTTCCGTTCCAGTGAGGAGGTGGGGATCTATAACACAGTGGTAAGAACGGCTTTCTTTATTAATTTTGTCATTATCTCGTTTACCTCCATATTCGCACCACGAATATCGGAGTTGTACAAAATTAAAGATTTTGAATCACTAGATTTATTGTACAAAATAGTTACAAGATGGATATTTACTTTAAGTATTCCAATTTTTATTCTATTTTTGTTTTACCCTGGAAAAATATTGAATCTTTTTGGGGATAAATTTATTATCGGATCAAATAGTCTCATTATTTTATCGATTGCACATATAATAAATGCGTCTGTTGGATCTGTAAGATATATTTTAGTTATGTCAAATAGGGAGAGAATTGTATTATTAGACACTCTAATAATAAGTATAGCTAACATATTTTTAAATGTCCTTCTCATACCTTCATATGGAATGACTGGTGCTGCACTTGCTACTGCATGCTCTATAATAATGATAAATATATTGGTACTATTTCAAGTTTTCAAGTACTTAAATATACATCCATTCCATCGTGATTATCTTAAACCATTAATATCCGGCATAATTGTTGCATTTATAATTTATTTAGAGCAAAAATTGACCATTATTAGTTATAAACAGATTTATTTTTATGGGATGCTAGTAGTAATTCCAATCACTTATTTTGGATTCCTATTTTTATTTGGAATCAACAAGGATGAATTAATGATATTTAGAGATAAAACTAAATAAAAATCAATTTATGCAAAAAAATCCAGTCATAATTATTGGAATGCACAGGTCAGGCACGAGCCTGGTTACAAAATTATTAAATAAATTAGGGGTATTTATTGGTGCTTATCTTGATGATAATCAGGAGTCGATTTTTTTCTATAGATTAAATGAATGGATGTTAAGGCAATTAAATACGACATGGGATAATCCATATAATTTCAGATTTTTAAATGATACATTAATTCGAGAGTTTCTTCGAGTGATAAATTTGCATATGAATAATTTTTGTACTAGAAAGATTTATTTAGGCTACAGAAATGCTTTTAAATTTAAAAATTTTTCAGATATCTCATTTAATTGGGGGTGGAAAGATCCAAGAAATACTTTCACACTTGATGTTTGGAAATTAGTATTTCCAAATTTGAAAGTTATTCACGTCTATCGTAATCCTATTGATGTAGCTCAGAGCATGCGAATTAGAGAAATCGAAAAAAGGAGGAATACCGACTCTGGTAATTTAAAAACATTAAAAAATTTTATAAAAGAAGTGACAACATATGGTACAGTAGGTTATCAGATATCTCCAAGAGTAGATGAGATAAATGAGGGCATTAAATTATGGAAATGTTACATGGAAAAAGCTTTTTCTTATGAAAATCAATTTAAAGGAAGAATAATTCATATTAAGTACGAAGATTTATTGGACGATCCGTTTAGTAAATTGGACCAAATATGTGATTTTATAAATTTGTGTTTAGATTTTAAAGCCATAGATAGAAATATTGATTTTATTGATAAAAATAGAAAATATGCATTTATCAGAGATGAAAACCTTCTCAAAATTTATAATAATATAAAAAATGATAAATTTTTAAAAAAATATAAATATAATTCTATTTTAGAGGAATTATAACTATTGACATCAGAACCAAGAGTATCAATAATAATAATTAACTATAATAATTGGGAAAATACAGTTGAGTGCTTAGAATCTCTCAAAGATATTAAATATGAAAATTATGAGATAATAGTAATAGATAATGGTTCGACGAATAATTCTTATCATGAAATAAAATGTAGATATTCTTCACTAAAAATATTTAAATTAAATAATAATCTTGGTTTTAGCAGTGGAGTAAATTTTGGCATTTCAAAGGCACAGAATTATGAATATTTGCTTTTACTGAATAATGATGTAACAGTTGATAAACTATTCTTAACAAAGCTTGTTTTTGGAATACAATTAGATAAAAATATTGGACTTATTGGTAGTAAAATATATTATTCTCAAAGTAAAAAAATCTGGTCTGCTGGGATAGGAATGAGAAGAATAACAAAGGCCACTTATTTGTATGCTTTCAATGATAATAATAAATTATGGAAAAGTAGAGGATTAGAAGTCGATTATTTAACTGGATGTTGTCTTTTAATCAGAAAAGACGTAATAGATAAGGTTGGATTATTTGATGAAGAATATTTCATGTATTATGAAGATATAGATTTTTGTATGCGAGCAAAAGAAAAATTTTTTAAGATAGTATATTTCCCTTCTTCGATTGTTTGGCATAAAGGGGGTGGAGCTTCGAATAAAGTTTTTATAGATTACTATAGAATGAGAAATCATTTTATATTCTTGAAGAAAAGATTTCATTATAAAAATTCATACATATTAATTATTTGCTTTTACATTTTTGTAGAAAGAATGTTAAGGGCTATTGTAAGGAAGTTTTTATTAGGTGACCAAGAAAATCTAGTTCGTCGAATAAAATCGATTTGGATAGGATTCTCATCAGGATTGAGATATATTTATGAAGTTAATCCTTAATTATACTATTATATATGTTAATAAATCTATTTGGAATATCATTTCATATATTTGAACTACCTCTTATTTACTTTTTACTTTTATCTTTTATAATATCAATAAGTTGGATGGATATTAATAATAGTAAAATAAGTACATTTAATAAAAATTACATAGTTAATATTTTAATATTTTTATTTTTATATATTCTTTTTATCAGTTTATCATTTTTTAATGCTATCAATAAAATACTTGTAGTAAAATCAATTTTAAAATGGATTGAGATATATTTTATAATAATTATTTTGTATTTTTATATAAATAGTGAAAGAAAATTAATTATATTTTATTGGTTTCTTTTTTTATGTTGTTTTTTGGCTGTTATACATAGCACCATTGATTTTTTAACAGAGAATATGTCAATTCTCTCATTTAATATTTATTCAAGTTATATTTATTATTTTTCATTTTCCTTGTTACTGCCTTTTACAAAAATAAAATATAAGAAATTTATTTATATTTTAATAGCTTTTTGTCTATTTTCTGTTCTAATGTCTCGTTCTAGAGCTATGTATATTGCTGTAATAATTTGTTTATTATATCATATAACATTTAACAATAGAAAGCATAAGCAATTTATAAAATATGCAATAATTGTTTCTTTAATAATCTTAACAGTACCTTTATTTAGAGAGAATTTACTTTTCTTTTTTAATACATTCGTGTTTTCAATAAAGCAAGGAT
The DNA here is from genome assembly GCA_016936135.1 of Thermoplasmatota archaeon. Taxonomy (GTDB): domain Archaea; phylum Thermoplasmatota; class E2; order DHVEG-1; family DHVEG-1; genus JAFGPP01. The sequence continues at coordinate 366 of JAFGPP010000139.1, read as the reverse complement.
CTAATTCTGAGAGAATGACATTAATAAAATTAGCTATTAATACCATAAGCTCAAATCCATTAATTGGTGTTGGTTCTTTAAATTTTCCTATATATAATTTTAGAGAAGGGATACCATCTGGAATTATTAGTACTAATTTCGATACTCTAGGACCTCACAATGTATTTTTGCAGGTTGCTTCGGAAGAGGGTCTATTGGGTCTAATAACTTTCTTAATATTTTTTTACTATTTGATTAAATTAGTGCTAAGTTATTCAAAATTAAATAATAGATATTTATTAGGTTTAAAATATTTTAGCATTGGAATTATAATGACTTTTCTTTTTGGATACATATCATCTCCATTTAGATTTTTATTATCAATTT
>JAFGPP010000138.1 GCA_016936135.1 Thermoplasmatota archaeon | reverse complement strand
GAAAGATAGAACAACTGAAGAAAAAGAAGATAAGAAAAAATCAGCATCGGATGAAAGTAACGAAACCATAATGAAATTTGACCTCTAGTGAAATCCTGCATCCTGTAAAACTTGGGAAAAGAAACCAAACGAGAAAAAAAATAGGATTAGGAAAACTAATTAAAAAAATATTCTTTGTATATTTATGGTATGACATGTATTTCAAAAAAAAATTACTGGCCTAAATTAATGGATTCAAATGAGAAAAAAAACAGAGTACCAGGATATTGAAATTAAGATGGTTGCGGAGTGGCCAGAAAAAGAAATCATAGATCTCTACAAAGCCGGTGGGTGGTGGAAAAAATCAGATAACAAAATAAACATACAAAAACTAATACAGGGTAGTTATGCTTTTTTTGTCGCCATTACTCCATGTGACGGAAAGGCAGTGGGAATGGGCCGCTTGCTATCTGATGGAATATCTGATGCATATATCCAGGATCTAGTTGTCCTTCCCAATTACCGTGGTTATGGTATTGGTAAATGCCTGGTAAAAAAACTTGTAGATTTTTGTTTATCAAGAAAAATATTGTGGATAGGCCTGATTTCAGAACCTGGACAAAGCCCCTTTTATACCCCAATTGGCTTTCATTCCCTCAAAGACTATGTGCCTATGAAATACGACCAAAAAAAAGAATGACATGCTTTCAATAGATGATTTTAAACCACTGGCTTTACAGGATAAACCCCTCTTCGATAAACATTATAAAAAATTTCCGCCTTTTCACAGTGATCAACTTTTTACCACCATGATAAGTTGGAACGAATATGCCCATTATCATTATACCTTTATCAAAAATCTTCTTATCATTATGACCATAATTAACAATCAAATTCAATTCCGAAATCCAATTGGTATGCATGATCGAGAGATATATTATCAGGTCTTAAAATTAACAAAAAATATAGAATCAGACTATCCAGTGGTTTTTATCGATGATACATCAAAAGTATACCTTAAAGAAAATTTTCCAAAGCTAGAACTTATTCCCCAGAGAGGTTATTTTGATTATATTTATCTATCATCTGATCTAGCCAAACTGGAGGGGGAAAAATTTAGAAAAATTAGGAATCGCCTTAATAAGTTCAAAAACAAAAACATCTACACAACTGAAGATATTTCTAAGGAAAACATTGAGGAGATACGAAAGTTTCTTAAAAGATGGTGTCTGTGGAGAGACTGCGAATCTGATAATTTACTGAAAAATGAAAAAAAAGCTATTATTTATTCTACGAAACATTTCTTTAACCTCGGTTTATCAGGATTGGTAATACGGGTAAATGACAAAATTGAGGCTATTTCGGTATATGAAAAGATGAATGATGAAACTGTGGTTGTTCACTATGAAAAAGGATCTCCATACTATGACGGCATCTATAAGGCTATAAACCAAGAAGTAGCGGAACGTGTTCGTACAAAATATAGATATATCAACAGGGAATCAGACATGGATATCCCTGGCCTGCGTCAAGCTAAAATGTCTTATCGACCTCATAATCTCATTAAAGTCTTTGCAATCAGCAAAAAAGGTATACAATTATAGAAATTTCATATAGATAACTTAACTTATCCACTCTTTAATATTATGTAAAAAAATAAAATGTATTTTTTACCGTCATATTAAGTTATAGGGAAGCAAAATGTGTATATGACAGTCAAAAGATTTATGTGCATTTGGCTGATTTATTTGGTATACACATGGATAAAAAATTGGGACAAACCGATTCTGAGTGGAGAACCCAGATAGAACAGCTTCCTGCTGTAAAGAATCTATGGGGGAAAAAGAAAAGGCAAGCCATAGAAATGGTTATGCACTATTTAGGATTAAGTACAGAATTAGGCGCAATTTTGAAGGATGTTGAATATAGGGTGGATGCTAACTTTGGGAGGATTGGCCGGGGAGTAGAACAGCAAGCCTTCGTAAAAATAGAGGGACCCTATTATTCTGAAGATATGAAGGATTTTGTTACCACACCTTATGAAGAAGAGAGCATCTATCAGACTATTTGGACAAAGGAACAAGATATAAGACAAGAAATAATCAATGAAATAAGGTTATTGTATGACAAAGGATATCTCCAGCGTCTCAAATCAGCAGACAAAACAGGTATTATTGATGCCATCTTCATAAAAAAAGTAGGAGAAAAAAGGGTAAGAGAAGGGAAAGATCAGATAGATTATGCTGCTGAATTATCTATACCGGAATGGGAACGTCTCTATAGGCAAGCCACAAAAATCGCCTTGATGCAAGGAATAGAAGCCATTCCTTTTGTGGATATTGACAAACATTTTTGTGAAATGTTTGACATGAATAAAGCCAAAAAAATTAGAGTGAACTATGATAAAATCATGTTAAATGAAGCATGGAAAGGTACAATCACCACTAGCATTTGTATGATAAAAAGATTGATTGCATCTGACAAAAAAAAGAGACAAGCTGATTATTTAACCCTAGTAATATTTTATCATATTTTATTAAGTCAATGTGAAGAAATGATACGGGATACAGTAGCATCATGCATAAAAAAACTAATAGAAAACAAAAAAATCCCCCAGGAAAAAATACATACTCCAAGCCATATCTCATCACGATTAATGAAAACCATTTTAAATGAAACGATTCCATTTTACATAGATATAGTGTATACCAAGAACAAAAAAATCCGGAGAAATATTGACAAAACAGCAATGGAAAACTTAAAAAGATTTATTTTTAATAAAACAATTGATTACTTTCCAACTGATCGAAACAATTTTATGCAAAT
>JAFGPP010000137.1 GCA_016936135.1 Thermoplasmatota archaeon | reverse complement strand
TATTTTTAATTGAGATTATTTCATCAACTTTTTCAGCTAATTTATTGATCGTAGCTTCGCCCATTTCATATGGCAATGCAGGAAATGAAAGGGCATCATTATTTTGAACACGACCTCCTTTATCGATTCCCCATGAAGAGCTTGTAATAAAAAAATAGTAAGATGCAATCGTAGAATTTAAACATGCGACCAGGGCTTTATGAAACTTCTCATTTTTATTAGAAATTGAAATTCCTAATGCAGAACTTAAAAAGACAGTATTAGAAGCAAGGTAAGAACAACAAAACTCAGCGTTTTTAGATCCTTCTTTAATTATTATTATCGGAGTATTAAAAATGTTTTTGTTATTGGTACGAAATGTATTATGTTTATCTCCTAAAAGTGCCAAATTAGAGGTTACAGTAAAGTAGTGGTCAATTTTTTCAGTTGGTAATAACGGATAATTTTTAAGATGTATGTTGCCAGCAGGTGCTTTTTCATCTTTGATTTTTAAACCAACTCCCCATTCATCGTTTTTAATATATTCTTTTATTGATCTCGTGCTTTTTATTTTTTCAATTAATTTCAGATCCCTTACATTGCCCCACATAGCAATTTTGAAAATCTTTGAATTCTGTTTTAAGATTTCTCTAATTGGGAGAAATTTAACTTCTGAAGCATCAATTACTATTGATTGTCTATGTTTTATGGTCTCTATGCTTTTGGGAACACAATACGTAACACACTCTTTACGATTATCATCAATTTCGGTATCTCTTTTTCTATATATGAGTACTGCACCTGGAGAGGTTGCATTTTTAAACAAAATATCTCTTACGACAGACAAGTTAATAACGGCATCAACATTATTCTCAGTAAAAAATTTTTTCCTAAAATTTTCATAACTTTGTCCAGTATTAAATAATATTTTTGCAGTGCTAATCAAAGAAATAACGCCATCAGATATTAATTTGGGCATATAATGCAAATAAGCACCCATGATTTGCTGTGGTAACTTATTATCAGTTAAATATTTTTTTACATCCTCATCTAACTTACCAGCCTTCCATGGGGGATTACCAACGATTAAATCAAATTTATTTTTGAATAGTTCAAGATCTTTTTTAAAAGTGCTAAACTGAAATAGGTTGTTTCCTGGTTTTGTGTTCTTACGTTCATCAAGCTCTTTTTTATTTTCCCACCTTATTAGTGGTTCAAATTTTGGTTTGGACAAAACTTTTTTGGTCTCTAAATTATTTAACAATGTAAGGTATAAGCTAAATGCAGCAACCTTTATTGCTTCATGGTCTTTGTCAATTCCATAGATATTATTCAATAACAACTGCTCTAAGACTTCTTTATTTAATTCCTGATTCCTATTGGCATATTTCCAACGGGCAATTAATCGTTTATAGCTTTCAACCAAAAAAATTCCTGAGCCGCAGGCTGGATCCAAAATTTTTATATCGTATTTTTTGTTGTTTTCATCGGGCCAGGGTAGGACTTCATTTAATACAAATTCTACTAACATTAGAGGAGTATAAATTGCTCCATCCTTTCTAATTTTCTCATGTTTTTCATCCTCCTTGCTCATAAATTCCTCGTAAATAGAACTAATGAGCTCAATAGGTATATATTGAAATTGGAACATCCGCCAACCGAGAGCTAATTGCCTGGTCGCCATATCCATCTTACCAGAAAAGCAATACTTAATTAATTCAAGACATTCAGGATTTTTTTTGATTATTCTCTCTTCTGCCGCTGTTACTGGAAAGAGATCGCCATTAAACGTTTTCTCAAGAAAATGAAATAATTTATAGACAGATTCATGATAATTTAATAAATCAAAAAAATCATTTACGCCTTTTGGTTTTGATGGATAAATTTTTGCGGTTAAAATTCCTCTATCCTCTAAGTACAAAGTAAATAAACTTCTACCCAATAAATCATGTATTACCTCCAGGGGAATCTGGAAATTTTCAAAGAGCTGGTTTCTTGCGGCAGCAAAATTAGTTAGCAGTTTCCTGTCAACACGATTTTTCGTTCTAATGCTTTTACCGAGTTGCTCTTTCCAGATTAATCCTGAATCAATTTTTGATTGATGCAGCAAATTAGCTAATTTTTCTAAATCATGCTCGGTATCCTGAAAGCATTCTCTTTCCAATTTAGGTAGAGCTTCTAAATCTGTTGGAGGTGTGTCAAAGCAATCATATAACCGAATCTCCTGGGGCGTAACTATACCCATAAAAGGAACTCTACCTTCATTCCATATCTTACGATGAAGGTCACGTACCTCGACAGGATTGAAACTATGTAATTGTTTGAAATGAATAAAAGGATTTTCACCAGAAAAATAGATGGCATCAACAGACAATGAATCTGCAAATGCCGAATAAGCAAGATGCTGTTGAAAAGAAGAAAGGGAGGAACTCTTTTCCTGAAGGTCTTTTTCAGTCACCAATCCTAATTGCCAACCCGCTTTCTTAGAAGCTTTTTCCAGCAATATACTAGTTTGGTTCGACATTATCCTTAGTTGAGTTAATTTACTTAATCAATATGAAATATTAATTGTGTTTAATATAAAATATTTTAATTGAATTGTCAATAAGAAATTTTACTTTTTTGTATTTAAATTTGTCTGTGTCAAAAAAAAGTTAGTCAATGTTTTTTCAATGAGTTCTTTTATGTTTGTAATTTGAAATTTATTTGGAATTTGGCCATTTGGAACCTGGAATTTGCCCGTCGGCTGACGGGCGCTATGATATGCAGCCCAGGTTTAATCGAAACGATTCTGGTAAGGTGAAGGGACTGACGCTTGTTAAGAACGTGAGATTAAACCTGTAAAGATATATAAAGTAGCTTCTCCACGTTCCTTAGCTAATTGAAATGATGAAGTTCAGGAGGTGGGATAAAACAAGCTATCTATCTAAATTTTATAAGTTGTTATTTATCAATATTATTTTTTGGTAAAATGTCCATGTTAATCTATCCCACCTCCTAAATATCTAATAAAAAGTTACTAGCTTATACTTAACAGGTTTAAATAAATTGACTATTTCTGAATTTGCGATAATTGCAGGGAAAGACAAGCTAACAAACAATTGGGTAATCCTCCTCGGCGGATCTTTATTATAGTAGAGATCCGACAAGGGCGGAGTTGTTTTATCTCACGTTCTGAAGATGGTGGCGTTTCGGATTGGGTTAAGATGAGATAGGCAAGGAGCGATTGCCCAGATAAAACAGTCCAATATGATGAAATAACAGTGTCTGATGCTATCACCTGAATTCATCCAATCTCCCTCCCGATCAGGTTTTGCTGCAAACAGGAATGATCCAGATTAGTTTAAATCTATCACAATTTGTCATTGCCAATAAGGGCGCAACACTGAAGATTCGTAATGGGCAAATTTTGAAATTTAAAACGAGCGACGGTACAGAAAATAATTTTCAACAAGATTGAAACAGTTTGATTTATCATTCATGCCGCCAGTTGTATTTCGGCAGGATGAAGACTTAAATATTCTCGAACTTCAAGCTGCATGCGATCAATCTCAGCGATAAAACCTGATGCCGATGCATGGTAGTTATCAGGATTGGTCTCGGTCTTACGAAGATAAGCCAGTTGATTTTGAAAGCGCTCAATCCGTTTCATTGTTGTTTGCAATTCATTATCATTGGAAATCATGATTGTTCCTCCGTTATTTCAACAATACCCCTGTATGTTTTATCCCGTTTTATTTGCCAGTAGCCAATCGTTTCATCCTCGCCCCCAAGAGC